>NZ_JAVJZI010000204.1:0-43253 GCF_040223135.1 Coleofasciculus sp. G3-WIS-01 | reverse complement strand
GTTCTAGGATACTTCCCCTCACCTACATGACTATTAAGTTGTCATCTGCTGAGGATTAAAGTGCTTTCTCAACCCTTATGGTTACTCAACAGATGCCAGTCGTCCCCCTGTTGCCAGGTTTAGACTGAACGAATCGCACTCCCTATCCATCGTGAATCCACATTTATGGCAATGGTGAACTCTTTCGTCTAAAGTCTTTTTCTGCTGATTTCCACAGTTAGGGCAGGTTTGGGATGGTTTCACCTTGCGAGTAGGAACCTCTATAAAAACCCCGCCAGCGTCTTTTACTTTATATTCAATCGCTGACCTTAGCATTCCCATGCCTACGTCTAAGATGGATTTATTTAGCCCAGCTTTTTGTTTTTTGCGTTTGCCTTTTTTGGAAGAGCGGGTCATTTTCGAGACTTCTAGTTTTTCCGTAGCAACGAAGCTATTACAGCGTACAATGTCTGTTGCTACTTGGTGTACCCAGTTTTGGCGCTGATTAGCTACTTTACGAGTTACCTTGCTAATTTTTGCCTGGGTCTTTTTCCACCGACTAGAACCTTTCTGTTTCTTCCTTCTATTGGGAGCCGTTTTACGACGCTTCCCAATAGAAAGATGTTTAATCTTTGCTTCAGCTTTTCGCAAAAACTTAGGGGCTTCAATAAAAGAATGGTTTTCCCCATCAGTTATCGCCAACGCTGACTTGCAACCAAAGTCAATGCCAACTGAACCAAAATCTGTTTGTCTTGTCGCTGCCTGCAATTCAGTTAAATTAACGGTTATGCTAGCGTACCATTTTCCATGACGGTAGACAATGGTGCAGGTTGTCGGAGTCCCCCAAATCCGGGCTTTACCACGCATCTGGATTGAGCCAATTTTAGCTAACTCCAGATAACCATTGTCGCCCCTTGTGTGTACCTTCCAACCCGTTTTACTCGGATAAGTCCAACCAGAATAATGCTTGATTGACTTGTATTTAGGACGTTTAGCTAACCCCTTAAACCAGCGATTAAATGCGTAATCAACACGCTTTAAAGTGGCTTGCAAGGTCATGCAGTTACATTCCTTATACTCTGTCCAAACTTCTTTAAAAGCAGGTAAAGAGTTTTGTTGCTCAAAATAGTCAACCCGATGGTTAAACTTTTGGTACTGAGTGAACCGATTGCAAATAGCCGCGTTGTACAAGTCTTTGTGTAACTTACGGTGATACCGCAATGTCTGCTCTTGCTGTTTATTGGGGTATAGCCGAAAAGTTACACGTCGAACTGGCATTTGCTGAAATCTTAGTTATCCTATATGTATGTACTCACAGGATAACACTGAATCCGGAAAATGGCTAGAACGAATAAGGTAATTGTCAGACTGACCGACAAAGAGAAAGAGAAAATTAAGAAAGAATCTGATAGGCTAGGTGTCTCAATGTCAGAAATTGTCCAAGACTGGATTAAGCAACTACCAGACTAAGTATATTGGGAATCTCCGTCCCTCCGATTAAGAGCTATTCCTCCCCACCCTGCTAGCGAGTCGTGGTGGGGACTCTCGCGAACCTGTTGAAACCGTAGGGGCACGGCATTGCCCATCCGTGTCAACTTAAGGTTGGAACCCTTACTTAATAAGAGATCCCCCCTAGCCCCCATCCCCCCTAGCCCCCCTTTGAAAGGGGGGAAAAGGGGGGAACCAGAAATTAATCAAAGTCCCCCTTTTGATCCCCCTCCCGTCCCCCTTAAAAAGGGGGAAGCCAAAGGATGCTTCGCTTTTGTTCCATGGGGGATTTAGGGGGATCTAAACTTTGAGCGCTAGTTATACAAAGTCTTAAGTTGACACCAATGGGCAATGCCGTGCCCCTAAAATTGTTGTTAGAATTCCCCTGAACTCCATATTAGGCGTTTAGACGGGTCTCCCGGATACTTGGTGGAATGTGAAACCCGCGCAGGCGGGTTTAGTTTGTGTAGCTGCGGTTTTAACCGCCCAATTGAGAATGGTGCTTAACTATACGTTATCTCCCCGCGATCGCTGGGTGATATGTTTTAACCGCCCAATTGAGAATGGTGCTTAACTATACCTTATCTCCCCGCGATCGCTGGGTGATATGTTTTAACCGCCTAATTGAGAATGGCGCTTAACCATCACAATGATTGTTGAAATCCAGCCGTAACCCGAAAATCAGGAGACTCCTCACTTAAACCAACCCCAACCCCAACCGATAACACATTCAGAGGTGTCAGTTGATAGCGAACCCCCAACTCCAGCAGAAACGCTTCCTTATCCTCCTCTAATTCCTGCTCATAAACAAAATCCGTCAGCAGCAGCGCTTCTGAATTTAGACGGCGACTATACCCCAAAACACCAGACAAGCGATCGCGACGTTCCCCATCTTGGCGCTGATCATTTAAACCATAAGCCACATTCAAATGTAGGCGATCTAAATTTGCCCCGGTTCCTAATGTTTTCGTCGCAATTAACTTTAACGTCGGATCAACTCCTGCACTATCATTACCCGTCGGTATATCCGCACTCACAGACGCCGCAAACGCAGGTGTTTTCAGCGTTTCTGTATTGAAATTATAAAACACTTCCACACCCACATCCCCGATACCATCCTCCTTTGCTCCAAATTCAAAGGGAACAGTAATTTTCCCTTGCCAGTTGGGGGCAAAGCCATACTCCAAGCGCGGTTCCAGGATAAACTGATCCTCGCCATCCGCCGCGCGATCGTATCGGAATTGTCCCTGAAATTCTAATCCTTGATAAGGAACTGGATAGGCATCTTCAACTTCAATCGGTAATCCTTCTTCTAAGTTGAAATGGTCAGAGGCTTGTGCGGTTAATTGCCCAAATGTTGCCATGGTTAAAACGATAACAGTTAAACCCGTAAGCGGCTGCAATGAATGTTTCATTTTCCTCACTCCTAATACTATAAATTCAAACCCAACTTTAGGGTGTTTTAGCGAAGCGTAACGCCCCATTACTCAAAGCGTTGGAGGTTTACGAATCTCGCCTAAACTCAACACAATCTATTGAAACGGGTGCAAAATATCAGTTAAAACTGGGATATTGTCGCCTTGATTAGCCCTTTTGTAGAGACGTTCCGGTGGAACGTCTCTTAAAAGTTTGTCGTGGGTGATATCAGCATTTATACCAAATCCGGGTTAGCTACCCCCGTTATAACCTAGTCCGCGTAGGCGGACTTTGTTTGTGTAGCAGCGATTTCAATCGCCGTGGCAGAAGGGGGTAATAAAGGCGGATTTGGTATTAGTTCCACCAGAACGTCTCTTAAAAGTTTGTCGTGGCTGATATCAGCATTTATGGCGAATACAGCACAACGGCGAACCTAAAGATCCTACTCTAAAAATGTTTTTGCTGATGGCTCACTCCCCATCGGAAGCGGTTCAATATCAGGTAAATTACCATACTTTTCCTGCCAACCTTTCAGCATTACCTCTATCATCATTGGATTAACTTTACCCGGTGCCATCATCTCAGGGGACATCGGCATATTTGGCATAATTTCCATCATCGCATCCATAAATGAACCCGGCATTTCACCCGATTGTATTCCCGGAGTCAGTTTCAGTTTCAACTGTGCCATTAACTGTTGATGCATCTGGTGCATTTGAGGACTCATCTCACTATGATGTCCATGTGAATCCATCTGACTATGATCCATCTGGGAATCCATCTGACTATGATCCATCTGGGAATCCATACCCCCATGGTGCTGCATCATCATTGGCATCATCTCTGCCAACATTTCCATCATCATTTGTGCCATCGCACCATCTGAGCTTTTAATCCAATCATCATAAACTAACGGATTTAAATCAGGCTTAGGTGTGGTAAACTTCCGCACTAATTTCTCATCCCCTGGCTGATAACTCATCGCATCTAAAACCCGATTCAATTCAGCCCGTTTTTGCTCAATTGTCCACCCATCGTAAGCAAAAATATCATAAGTAATGCCATGGAGCATGTGTAAATTATCAAAAACATTCGCCGTTTCCGGAGAAAGACGACTGTAACGAGGTGAGCCTTCTCGACTTAATATCATCCGCATCGGGGGATTGGGAACAACTTGGGCACTAAACAAATCTTCCATTTTCTGGATCATCTTGTCCTGTTCCTGATCATTTCCGCCAATCATCATCGACTCATAAATCGCCGGATGCCACCAATGAGCGGCATAGAAAAAGTTATTATTTTTCGGATAATAATTCCGAGTTAGGCTAAAATAGGGCTTCATCATTACCCCAGCGCGACGCATGGTTACATCTAGGGGTGCGGGACTCAAAGCAATGTCTTTATAGGTGGATTTATAATAGTCATAAGCCTCTTTGAGTACCTGTTCTTTTTGATTCCAAGGAATATCTGAATCTGCCATGATATCCTCAGTCATTTCGTGGAGTAAATGCACGGAGTCAATGGTGCGGAAGAGTCGCCAAGTTGCACGCGCTGTATAAGGCGCATATAATTCCATCGTTGGCTCAATCCGGGGTGGATTTTGGTAAAACGCCAGAACTTCCTGGTAAAGCTTCGTATCTTCCTCACCATGACGCTGGAAGGGAGTTAAAAGCAAAACATCATGGAGCTTGCTATGTGCAAAATGCAGCGCACTAGCGACTCGGTAACTGCGTCTGTGGCGGTTATAGAAGCTGAGGCGGTAGGGAGTGCGGGGATGAGCCACGGCGTTGCGTTGCTGTGCCATGATCGGCTTGGGTGCAGAGCCGATGATTAAGGTTGTCGCGATCGCGAGTGCGCTAAGCTGTTTGATATATCGATTTCCCATAGTAGCTATCTGCTGAACAGGTCTAAGGTTTCATCCAACTCTCTGTCCAAAATGATTTCTGGATATTTTTTAGCTTGACAGAAAAATATGAAATCAAGATGAAATCTTTCTGGTTAGCGATGATAAGCTGTCATGCATTTAAATTGGGTAAGGTTAACGACTACCTCTAATAACTGCGCTTTCAAATTCCTCCAACGCCTGAACATGTCCCACTTGCCATGACCGTTTTACGGTAGCCGGGATAACCTGAGTGATCGAAATGTCTGGAAACGTCGGACTACTATCAGATTGTCTATAGTCTCCTTCAATTAAAATATAAATTATTAACTTGCCACTATCATAAACCCAGACTTCGGGAACGCCAATCGCTTGATAAGCATCCAATGTTGTTTTCGAGGTAACATCTGACTCAATTGCCAAATCCGGCGGTGGATCATCGGGTTCAAGTCGCCGACGACCAATCATTTGTTGATAATTCTGAATGTAGAAACAAGCATCTGGTTCAACGCCTGCGGCACCTTCTTTTTTAAACGTCGTTGAACCAAAGGGTTCATATCGCCTACTTGTCGCCTTGAGCAATAGCTTGACGATATCTGAAATAATATCCTTCGGTTTTTCATGCTCCGGTAAAGGAACCATAATTTCTAATGTTCCCTGGCTGTAAGCAAGTCTTGCTGCACGTTTTTCTCCCAATTCTGCCAAAATAGACTCAAATTCCTGCCAGTTTACGTTAGGAATGGTGACAGCACTGCCTGGTGCTAGTCTCATCTGACTAATCGGTTTAACAATAGGGGAAAAAGAAGTCATAAGTAAAAATAAACGTATTCAGTAGAAACGCCCCTGAGGACATTTCTACTGAAGTCAGCAAAGCGGTTATTTACTAGCCGATTTTACCATTTATTCAGGAGTTTTTAGCCAATCCGTTTAGGTAGGCTAGGGTACTATTCCCAAAACAAACTCTTAATCGCATCTCCCAGATTTTGAGAAGCCTCTTCCATATCCGAACCTGCATCTTCGGCGCGATTTTTAAGGCGACCTGTATCTTGTTGCGCCCGCCCTTGAGCTTGCTTTGCTGCACCTTTTACGTCTTCTTTGGCTTTGCCCACATTTCGTTCTACGGTGCCGATGTCTTCTTTGGCTTTCCCTTGAATTTGGTCGCTGGTTCCAGAACCGAATACTTGATCAACTGGGTTACTATCGGCAAGGATAAACGGTGTCGTTTTTACGGTTAAAGCATGGGCTGTTGGCATTGCATTAAAAAATGTGCCTGTCCAAGTTAATGCCACTAACACTACACAAAAGAGTGCGGGTAGGAGTTTCATTACGACTTGTCGAGTATTTTTGATCATGGATTTAGTTTTCATGGTTATTTTTTGAAGGTTTGGCATTCTGAAACTATAACAGAGTGGCTGATTATTCGGGTTCCTTCATTAGACATAAATTTTTATTGCCTATTTAGATCCCCCTCTTCTGTTATAGATCCCCCTTGCGTCCCCCTATTAGTTCTTGTAGGTTGGGTAGAGCGCAAGCGAAACCCAACAGGCTAACGATGGCGTTGGGTTTCGTTCCTCAACCCAACCTACAGATGTTGCGGGAGCTTTTTGTTCCATGGGGGAAATCAAGGAAAAGCAGATGTTGCGGTAGTTTTGGGTATTAAACGCTTTTGGGTAACCGAATTGTAAACTGGCTTCCCTTACCTGATTCACTGTGTACCTGAATAGTACCCTGATGAGCTTGGGCGATCGCACGAGCAATTGATAACCCTAACCCTGAACCTCCCGACACCCTGGCGCGATCGCTATTGATGCGATAAAATCGGTCGAAAATGTGCTTCTGATGTTCGGGTGCAATGCCAATTCCTGTATCCTGGATGTGAATCAACACCCACTGATCCCGGCAATCCAGACTAACCTTAACCTGACCCCCGGCGGGTGTATAATGCAGCGCATTCACGACAATATTAAATATCAGTCGATAAAGCTGTTCTTCGTCTCCTAAAACCTGGATGGGTTGATCAACCTGAATATCTGTGGTTAACTTAATCTGCTGGGTCATAGCGAGGGCGGCGAGTTCTTCTTCAATATCATTGAGCAAGTCTTGCATACAGCAAAGATGCCATTGATTGTGTTGAATTTTTCGATCTAAACGAGACAACAGCAATAAATCACTCACCAGTTGAGATAATCGATAATTTTGACGTTCAATAACCTGCAACGTCTCGCGACTCTCAGCTTCTGAGATACAAGCCAGTCGGAGAACCGATTCAACGGTGGCTCGAATCGCCGCTAAGGGTGTCCGCAATTCGTGAGCAGCATCGGCGGTAAATTGTTGAATCTGCTGGTAGGATTGGTAAATCGGGCGCATGGCTAACTCGGCTAGCCACCAGGCGGCGACACCGACGAGCAACATAGCTAAAGGTAACCCCAGTAACATCATGATTCTGACTGAGGCGAGATAATCATCAAAATCTGCTAGAGAACGACCAACTTGGAGATATCCCCAAGGCTGATTAGTTGGGGTATCCAAGGCTAAAACCAGGTGTCGGTAGCGTAAGCCTGACGTATCCTTAAGGGTGAGTAAGCTTTGTTCTGTGGCGTTTTCAGGGATTAACTCAGTAGACAATTGCTGGGGTGGTGATCCCGATTGAGCAATCAGTTGTCCAGACTTATCGAAGAAGCGGATAAAATAATCGCCTTGATGAATCGCACTCAAACGATGAGCAGGTGAAGTATGTCTCTCGGCTGTACAAAACTCCCCCAAGGTAGATTGAGTCTGATTATCCACCGTGCGATCGCGCATTAAACACAGGTTGGGTAAACGTCGCTTTGCCGCTGTTTCCAGACGCCCCGGTTGTCTTAATGTCGGTTCTAAACTATCATGCAACATCCCCGCCACTGACTTCAACTCTTGATCAGCACTAACGCGATGAGCATGAGCAATCGCCTCATACACCCCGAAACCCGAAACACCCAAAATTAAACCCATAACGCCAGCATACCAACCAGCCAGTCGCCATCGAGTTGAGCGGAATAATTGATTTTGATTCATCTGATCAGGGAGATGGGGTGTAGGCTTGTAGGGGCGGGTTTTACTATTATCGTTTCTTTTGCACCGGGATGTGACTAAACCCGCCCTTCTAGGTAAATGTTCTACGATAAAGATGGAACATTTAGACGATAACCCACCCCATAAACCGTCTCAATCAAATTATCGCAACCCTGCTGCGCCAGCTTCCGTCTCAGCAGTCGCATTTGCGCCGCCACAACATTACTCATTGGTTCTGTACCCAATTCCCAGAGTTGATTGAGCACCTGATCGCGGGTGACAATTTGGTTGGGATGTCTCATAAAATATTCCAACAACTGAAATTCTTTATGAGTGAGGGGAATCGTTTGCTGATTTCCTGGGGAGTCTTGCCAATAAGCGGTATGAGTACCGTAATCTAAGGTGAGGTTGCCGATTTTGAGGTGTTGCGCTTGGAAATGAGGCGAGCGCCTCTGCAATGCTCTCAACCGCGCTAGGAGTTCCTCCATACCAAAGGGTTTGACTAGATAATCATCAGCGCCAGCATCTAGCCCCATTATTTTATCCTCCATCCGATCCTTTGCCGTGAGCATTAAAATGGGCAGAGGACTTTGTTGCGATCGCAGCCGTTTACATAAGTCTAATCCGGATAATCCGGGTAATAGCCAATCAAAGATTGCTAAGGTGTATTGAATCCAGTCGGATTCTAAGTATTCCCAGGCTTCGACGCCATCCAGAACCCAATCCACAATATAAGCCTCTTGATTCAACGCCCGCTTAATCGCCGCGCCTAAATCGGGTTCATCTTCGACTAAAAAAATTCTCATAGCATCAAGTCATGAAATCAAAATGAAATCGTTGTCCACCATTAGTCAGATATTACAGCTCATTCTCTAGTTAGACGCGATCGCACCCGCAACTTTCTACAGTGAAAAGCGAGAGGACAGCAATCTGAGTCCACCTTAAAATTAGCCGGATTTTCGGGTTCGCGGTTTTTCAGTTTAGCCCA
Source organism: Coleofasciculus sp. G3-WIS-01 (assembly GCF_040223135.1). Taxonomy (NCBI): domain Bacteria; kingdom Bacillati; phylum Cyanobacteriota; class Cyanophyceae; order Coleofasciculales; family Coleofasciculaceae; genus Coleofasciculus; species Coleofasciculus sp. G3-WIS-01. The sequence continues at coordinate 34,452 of NZ_JAVJZI010000204.1, read as the reverse complement.
AGTTGACATGGTGGACATGATCCAGCTATATTCAAACGCCGCTTTTTTATTAGTTTAATCCTCACCTTACCCATCCTCTACTTCTCATTCCAATTTCAACAATGGTTCGGTTACTCAGCGATTGAGTTTCCGGGGGCAAATTGGATTAATCCAGTTTTAGGTATTATCATTATCATCCTAAATTGGCTTAACGTTTAACCGTTACCGTGAAAATTAAAATTAGTTGTAAAATCTAGAGAACTACCATGAATAATAACGAAATACTCCATCGCTCATCCGTCAACACCAACAACGTTGAAACCCAGGATTCACAAACGATTTCCTCCCAACAAGTGGCGTTGAATGACATCGCCGTTAATGAACCCCAAGCATCTCAAGACGGAGTGGGACTACTCTTTACGAGTTTAGGTATTTTGGGAATAGGATTAATTGCTATTCTCAAGCTCAAGAGTTCAAAGGAGAGGAAACCGTTTAATTTTAGCTTGCCTCTATTCAAGTACCATCCCCAATTTCCCTGTACTAAATGCAGATTTTTTAACAAAAAGTCTGACAAAAAGTGTGTTGTACATCCCTATAAAGTTCTCATCATCCAAGCTAAAAATTGTTCTGACTATTGGGCGCGTGATAGTAAAACGTTTTTCCAATAACCTGTAGGATGCCGATAGAGGGGAACACGTCAGTTTTGCACAAAATGTTCTGGTAGGTTGGGTTGAGGAACGAAACCCAACAGGCTAACGATGGCGTTGGGTAACGCTTGCGCTCTACCCAACCTACTCTCGTTGACATGCTCCCCGATAGAGTCCCTAGTTTGCCGCCTAAAAAGCTGAACCAATATCAGTAGGGGAAAGTCATAACTTGCCCCTACTGCGCTTAGCTTAACGGTAGTAGATAGAATCAAGAATCATCCGATAGTTAGATGTAATGCCTTAACCCCTTCTTTATGGTAATTTACAGAGCTTGAAGCCGTTTCAATTCATCTAGCTATTGATGGATTTTCTCAATAAGCTAATTTCTTGAAATCAAGTTAATTCGTTGGAATAAGACCCTAACAATCAAAAAAAGATCAAATCAGTTAAGTATCATGAACAACGCAAGCTTTTGGCAAATGTATAGTGAGGCAGTGTTAACCTCACTGGGCTTTTTCTGGAAAGCGTTATGGGCGTTCATCTTGGGTTATGTCATTAGCAGCGCTATCCAGGTTTTTGTGACCCGCGAACGTATGCAACAGACAATGGGTGAAGCGGGAAAAGGTAGCGTCGCCTTGGGAACATTTTTCGGGTTTATTTCTAGTTCCTGTAGTTTCGCTGCCCTAGCGACAACGAAATCCTTATTTAAAAAAGGAGCCGGGTTTGTTCCTTCCCTGGCTTTCTTACTCGCTTCAACCAATTTGGTAATTGAGTTAGGATTTATCATCGCCGTCTTCCTCGGTTGGCAGTTCGTCGTCGGCGAGTATTTGGGCGGACTTCTGCTGATTATTTCGACGTGGTTAATTGTGCGTTTTACTCGCCCCACCAAGCTAATTAGAAAGGTACGCAAACGACTGCGGGAACGGGAAGATGAAGGCGAGCAAAAGGATGGAGAAGATCCTCCCGACTGGAAAGAGAAGATTCAAACTAAACAGGGATGGAAACAGGTTGCCCGGAAATATTTCATGGAATGGAAGATGGTTTGGAAAGATGTAACCATCGGGTTTACCGTGGCGGGGGCTATTGCTGTATTTGTGCCGCGATCGTTTTTTCAGTTCCTGTTTATTGGTTCGGGACAAGATGGGAATCCGGGATTTTTGGCGATTCTAGAAAATACTATTGTTGGACCGGTGGCGGCGTTTTTTACGTTTATCGGTTCCATGGGGAATATTCCTTTGGCTTCGGTTCTCTATGCCAATGGGGTGAGTTTTGCTGGGGTTATCGCGTTTATCTTTAGTGATTTAGTTGTGTTCCCGGTGATTCGGATTAATGCCAAATACTACGGCTGGAAAATGGCATCCTATATCCTGGCTGTCTTTTTAGCCGCATTGGTGGTGACAGCAATTGTCATGCACTATGGCTTTTCCCTATTGGGGCTTTTGCCACAAAGTACTGGGCAGAGTCAAGCCCAGGCGCAGCGTTTCGCCATTGACTATACATTCTGGCTGAATCTTGCCTTTCTCGCTGTCACCGGGGTTCTGGCTTGGCTGCGTTGGGGTGGCAAAAAGGATCACAAGGGTGGGATGCATCACGGTGGTGGTAACAAAGGTATCATTGAGCGGGTGCTGTTTTGGCTGGCGATTGTCTCCTATATTTGGTTAGCTGGGGGTTTGATTGCTACGGTTATCCGGTAAATTTTTGGTAAGGATTCAGGTCTATGTGGAGGTGACTTTGTGGCTAGGATTACTACACTGATGTTCTAGTAACCTGAATCCTTACAGTTTACTTAAGAACAATGTATATAATTGTTCTTAAGTAATACCCACTTGACAATTAACGACAATTATTCGTATTCTAAAGTGCCGTCAATATTAGCAATGTGTTCATCTAAAGAGATGTCTGATTGTGAGTAAGTTATTCCATCTACTTTTTCACATTGAGCAGCGAGGAGGAATTCTCGGCTGCTGAGTAGCTGCGCTAGACCTATATCTTGGCAGGTTTGGGAAAAGTTGGAATCACCCCAAGATAATACTCCATCCAAATTACCGATGTAATCATCTAATTTAATAGAGGTTGTCCGATAATACCCATTCCTTGTTTCACATTCGGCTGAAAGCGTTGAACCATTGATGGTTATATTTTCACAAGTTTGACTAAATTGACCCGTAGCCAAAGCCTTATTTACGACAACGTTAAAGGTCAGAACCAAAGCACATAAAAATGCCAAAGCCACTTTGATCAGTTGGAATGATCTCTTCATCTAAGATTCACCTCAAGTACAAAATTGGACTATCGAAATTTCCCCTAACCTTGCTATCACAAAAGCAAGAGGATCAAGTCGATATGTTGATCTTGCCACTTAGGTTCACAGCCTTATAGATTTTTTATAAAATCTTTACATTGTGGGACATAACCGTCCCTAAGTAGTCAGAGACAAACCCAGACTCTTTGGGGGTAACTAATTGAGTGTTTTCTAAGGGTATTGTGATCATTGAGGTTTTGCTGTTATCGGAGAATGTCAGGAAGCCATGTTCGCCTTCTGTCTTTTTCCAATCAAGATAAACAGAAAAATTCTTCACCGATGGAAGGATGAATCCCAATCGTATGATTAAAATCTGCCTTAGTCACCCCAGCGTTAATGGCTAAAGCAATCATCTGAATAATCTCAGAAGCACAGTCTCCTACCATCTGAGCACCTAAAACCTGATCTGAGTTGACATCAACTACTAGCTTCAGTAGTGTTTTTTCCGGTGATTCTGCCCTCATATCTAAAAGGGATTGGAATGTTTTTTGATAACAACGCACCGATTCGCCCAACTGCGCTTGTGCTTGGGCTTGAGTTAACCCGACGGTAGCGGCTTCAGGTTGGGAAGAAACAACGTAGGGAACATAGTCATAATCGACAACGTGAGGATGATCACCAAATTCTGTCTGGGCGAAAGCTCGACCCGCCGCGATCGCAACTGGGGTAAATGGGGGTCTAGCGGTACAATCACCTACAGCGAAAATATTAGCTTGACTGGTACGGCTGTACTCATCAACCGCGATCGCTCCCTGCTTGACTTCAACCCCAGCTTTCTCTAAACCCAATCCATCCCAGTTGGGAATGCGATCGGTAATCCAGACAACTGTTTCTACTTCTACGGGTTCACTGTTACCCAATAACCTTAAATTCAGACAATCTTGCACTCGTTCAATTTTCTCAACCTGGCTATTGGTGCAAATTCTAATTCCCAACCGAGTCATCTCGTCTTGAACCGTTGTCCGCAAATCCTGATCACAACCGGGCAATATTTTATCTTCGGATATGACTAGAGTAACTTTTGAGATCAACCCATTCATAATCCCCGCCAGTTTCACAGCAATATAGTTACTGCCAATAATAGCCAGATGTTTGGGTTGATGCTTAAGTTCGAGAAATTTCCGGGTTGTAATCGCATATTCAATTCCGGGAACCTGGGGTTTTATTGCTTTTCGACCAACCGCAATCAAAATATGCTTCGCCTTGTACGGATGTCCATCAATATCTACCGTGTGAGCATCTAAAAATTTAGCATATCCTTTTAGTAATTCAACGCCAGCTTTTTCCAGCTTTTGGGTATGCTTTTGGCACAAATGCTGAATGTCGCGGTTTCTGGCTTCCATAAATTGACACCAATCAAAGTTCCTCGAAACATGACCCCATCCATATTCATCCGCCCGTTCAAACACCTTGGAGAAACCAGCCGCATAAGTCATTAGTTTTTCGGGGATACAACCATGTACCACACAAGTCCCACCGACTTGATCTTGCTCCGCGATCGCCACCCGGACGCCATATCCTGCCGCGCTTTCAGCCGCCGCTAAACCACCGGGTCCGGCGCCAATAACCAAAAGTTCGTAATCCCAGTCCATAACAAAACCTTGTCAAAAAATACAATAGCTATCTTTCAGTAAAGCATTTTATTGCTCAGTAAACTAAATGCTAACCTTGCCGAGAGTAATCCAGTAAAGTATAGACGAATACTTCGAGAATTTACACAAATTAATAATTTATACTTCTTTAGGTAGATTGAATCTCATCGACAGTCTCATAGGATGAAATCGAGGTGGTCAATCCATCGATTTTACAAAAAAAGTTCAATAACAAAAGGTAAAATTATGGCAATACAAGAGCTGACGTTACACCAAGTTAACTCAGAGCTACAGAAGTGCATCCAAGACTGTCTAGATTGTGGCAGTATTTGCCTGAATACAATTACCTATTGTATTCAAAAGGGGGGACAGCACGCTACAGCTAATCATATTAAGCAAATGATGGACTGTGCTGAAATCTGCCAAACGAGTGCCAACTTTATGCTTCGTGGCTCGAACTTCGACACCCGTACCTGTGCAGTTTGTGCCGAGATATGCGATCAGTGCGCTCAGAGTTGTGAACAGTTTGATGATGACGATCAGATGCAAGCTTGCGCTCAGATGTGCCGTCGTTGCGCTGAATCCTGTCGGCAAATGTCTACAGTGGCAGTGTAATTAAAATCTGTCGGTAGATCGACTTTGCCATCATGCTCCACTCAGAGGAAAGCTTCGGTTTTCCTCTGAAAAAGGATAGCTATTTAAAACTTTAATATTTATATAAACTTAAAATTTACTTGTAATTACAACCGGAAAACGACAAAGACAAAAACTATGTTCTTGAGCTGGACTCACATCCATCTAATTTTAAACCATTTTCCAATTATCGGAGCTATATTTGGTTTACTATTACTAATTTATGCCCTAGCCAAAGATAGTGAAGATTTGAAAAAAGCAAGTTATTGGTGCTTTTTTATCATTGCCCTAATTACGATCCCCGTTTTTTGGGCAGGGATACAAGCGGAAGAAGTGGTTAGCGCTCTTCCTCAAGTTCCCCATTCGTTGATTCACGCCCATAGAAACATTGCCGAGCAAGCTCTCATTGCTTTAGAGATATTAGGAGTAATCAGCTTATTTGGCTTGTTTCGAGGGACAAAGAACACTCCCTCTTGGTTTCCCATAACCTTGTTAGTCGTGGCAGTTATTGCTACAGGTTTGGTGTCATGGACGGGACTTCAGGGAGGAATAATTAGACACACAGAAGTTCGCTCACAATTGCAATTTTTACTCCCCAATGATGCTACAGAATCGGGCGATCATCATCAAGGGTCAGAAACTGAACATGGACACCAAGACGATTCAGGACATTCTCATGAATAGGATTCAGTCTAGAGTATTTTTAACTCAATTTATTCCAAGTTTTGCCCTCATCCTGAGACTGAAAAACCTGATTCTGATCGTTGACAGCGTAAATAATTTCGGGATGGTTGGGAGCAATCGCCAGATGTAAAATAGTCCCCTCTATCCCTTCACCGACAAGTTCCCAGGTTTTACCTCGATCAGTACTGCGAAAAATACCCGGCGAGTCAGACGCCAAACGATAGCCATACATTACCGTTTGCTCCCCTTCTGATTTCAGCGTCAATCCGGCAACTGGGGCATTTTTCGTATTCGGTAAAACCATCCAATTCTTTCCCCCATCGATACTTTCAAATAATCCATTGCGGGTAGTAGCAAAAACATGATCGGGGTGATTGGGATCAACGGCTAAACCAAAAGGCGCACCCCTTAATCCAATTGGTTGCACTTCCTGCCACGTTTTGCCGTTATCGGAGGATGTGAGGAAGCCGTGTTCGCCTTGTTTTCCGGATGCTGCCCAAGCATACATTACATCAGGATTACTCGGCGCGATCGCTAAAGCATGGAAATCGACACCAGGGAGCGATCGCAACTGCCAATCTTGCCCTTTGTTTTCACTGACGATGAAGCCTAAATTTCCTCCTTCAGGAGGATGACCACTGGCGTAAAAGCGCTGATTATCTGTAGGATGTGGGGCAAAACTCATCAAATCAGACCGATCAGTTCCCACTTGTAGCCATTTACCATCCTCAGCACGCTGTAATAACCCGTGATGCGTCGCTAGATACAGAATCTCTGGATTATCTGGATCAATCGCCATACCATGAATATGAGTTTTTTCTCGCCAGTTATCCGAGGCTGGAGTGAGAGTCACCTGTGCTGGCTTAGGGGTAGTAATGGCGGTTTCTGTGGGCGTTGGCTGACTCGTTGTGGGATTATCTGGAGGAGAAGCACAACTGATTAAGGTAAGACTAACCAACCCACAAAGCCAAATATGATTAAGTTTACGGTTCATTGATAATAGCCCTCGCTATATTTGAGACAGTAAAGAAGGGGATGAGACAAAATAATCGTCTATCCAAACAGTTCTAATTTGACAAACTAAAATGAAATTAAGATGAAATTTGTCTACCCGCCCCTACAGTTCTAATCCCCTAAATTAGCTGTGCCACGCCACTACAATCGACAGACGTTCCGCCGGCACGTCTCTACTTCTTTTAGATGCTAACTGTGGTTACACTGATTGATACCAAGTTGCAGTCTAAGGTAGAATCTGTCATGCTGAGCAAAACGCAGTGAAACGGAGTGACGCGAAGCATCTGCCCAGATTCTTCGCTTCGCTCAGAATGACATGATAGAACGCAACTTGGTATGACACTCTAAGAGTGTCACTTCCCAAACCAATCGAGGTTGAGCATAGCCAAGTAAGTAGGTTCGGGCTTGCTCTAATTGGTGAATGATCTGGGTATGGGATTGGTGTTGCCAGTAGCTATGCTGTAAATAGTCCACTAACCACAATTGGGCTTGGGGATCAAGGGTTTTATCAATTTCCTTGGCAAGTTCTAGCGCCATGCGGGATGAGTTGGGCAATTGGTTCAGCTTTGCCAGTAATTCTGGGGGAATGGCTTGGAGTTGTTCAAACGCCGCGATCGCTTCTCCGGGACTTCCTTGGGCAATGGCTAGTATAGAGGGTTCTTGGAGAATCTGCTCATAACCCGTTTGCTGTAGCACCTGTGCCATGTCGTCTTGTGCTAATCGATAAAAGGGAATCCGTTGACAACGGGACACTAAGGTGGGTAATAAGGCATCTGGACTGGGAGCAATTAAAATTAATGTGGCGTTTCCGGGTTCTTCTAGCGTCTTGAGCAAGCCATTTGCGGCTGATTCTGCCATGGTTTCCGTCTGTTCGAGCACCACAATTTGACGAGAGGCTTCTAGGGGAGAACGTCCTAAAAACTGGCTAATTTCTCGAATTTGTTCCAGGCGGATTTGGGGGGGCGTTTTGCGCTTGAGTCCTTTTTCTGCCGCTTCTTTGGCGGATAGGCGAATGCCATTGTGCAGATAGGTTGGTTCAACCCAGAGGAGATCCGGATGGTTCCACTGTTGTAGGCGTTTCTTGACTAATGGTTGCTTCTGGGGTGGGATATCTTGACAAAACAACCGTTCAATGAACCAACGGGCGACCAGACTCCGCCCTACTCCAGGAGAACCGGCAAACAGATAAGCTGGGGCGATGCGGTTGGCTGTAATTGCCCCTTCTAATAGTGCGATCGCTTGTTTTTGTGCAACTATGGTCATTTGTTCGTCTTATGTTCGTCTTATTTCTTATGTCAAACATCTATGACATACTTCTGCCGAATTCGTTGACGCAAAACCGTCTGAATGTCTAGTTGTACGGCGTCAGGGCTTTGATTGGCGTCAATCCTGACAATTCGCTGGGGATACTGGGAGGCTAATTGGGCAAAACCCTGCTGTACTCGCTGGTGAAAGGTTAACTCCGCTTGTTCCATGCGATCAGCGACTCCCCGTTCTCTAGCTCGCTGTAAACCAATTGTGACATCAACATCTAACCACAAGGTCAAATCGCTTTCTAGTCCTCCTGTGGCGATGTGGTTGATTTGCTCAATCAGGGCTAGGTCAATCCCTCGTCCATACCCCTGATAGGCAATCGTCGAGTCGGTGTAGCGATCGCACAAAATAATCGCCCCGGCGGTGAGCTGAGGCTGTAACAATTCTTCAACATGCTGCGATCGATCAGCGGCATAGAGTAGGAGTTCAGTGCGGTGTTGTATGGATGAGGAGTTTTCTTGGAGTAAGAGTTGACGTAGTTTTATGCCTAGGGTGGTTCCTCCGGGTTCTCGGGTGATGATCACAGGTGGCTGCTTACCACAATTACCCAGGGTGTCTAATACGCCACTGGTGAGGAACCAATGCCGCGATCGCTGGATCTGGGTGGTTTTGCCGCTACCTTCGACCCCCTCAAACACGATCAGCATTTCCCCTTCTCCACCCCTAATCTGATTTATTGATCATCTTATCCGGATCAGCCGCTAAGATACTGGTAGCTGATAAACAACTGAGCATCAGTTTATTTTTTTTAGCCTTCTGCTCATGAGCCTTAACAGAGGTTCGATATGATAAGAAGGTCTAGCTATCTGACGCCTAGGGTTAAATATGGCTCGCTACACTTGTTCATTTACGGTTGCAGTTTCTCCCGATCACCTTCAGCCATCGTTGATTGAGGTTTTACAATCCTGCGATTTTGACATTATCTATGATACGGGAGACTATATCATGGCACGGGAGATTCCCGGTCATGTTGCCTTTGCCAAACTCGTGACAGTGGAGGTTTTGATTGACAAATCGATGGCTACCGATCAGGAAATTCGCATGAATTTCGTGATCAAAAATGAAGAGTTACCTTTACAGGTAGACAACCACTGCCACGATAAGTTTTATGAAGTTCAAGAGGCGGTTGCCCAAAACCGCCATTGGCAACTCTTAGAAAGTGTTGCTGGATAAATCCCGACTTACCCTGTAGTCAGATTTTGTTTTCCTTTATTCCATGGTTGGGTTTGTTTCGTTTCCTTTCGTTTCAATCCCCTGGTTTCAATCCTCTGGACTTCCCTGATCAAAGTTGGGCTAATAATCAGGGTGTCCAGTCATCGGGATCTCCCCCCATCATATTGGGGCTAATCAGGGTGATGTCAAACTCATCAGGAGGTCCAGTGGGAACAGAGTCTCGTTTGAGTATGTAATATTTGGCACTAACTTGAGGACCGAAGACGACTTCGTCCTCATCTTCAAGATCATGGGCTGGAAGTTTACGACCGTTAATTACCAGTCCATTGGCGCTGGTTTTCCCTTTGAGGTTACCATCGACAATACGGTAGTAGAAACTGCCGTCCTCCCGTTCTCGCCGCACTAAAGTAGCGTGTCGGCGAGACACAAATTGTGAGAACAGACGAATATCCACATCCGGATCTCTGCCTATGGAATAAACGGGTTCCTCCAAGGTATATTCCTTGCGCCCTTTTTCGTCTTCAATAATTAACAGATGGTTTGAACAGGATTTTGCAGGCATTGAACATCGAAAAATAGGGATAGAGAGTGCAGTTCATTCACTGTCGCTGTGTCTATGCTTTCTTACATTAGCAAACTGCTTAATCATTTTCTTTAACGGATCAAGAAGAAACGACCTAAATTGCCGACCTCCAATTTGGTCTTCCCCCATTCAATCATCATAAGCATTAATGCAGATAATGGCACAGACTCCAATGTTACAATTTTGTGACATCCTTTGGCACTGACCCCTCTATGTTTATCTTAATAGCTGCGTTACAATCCCGGTCGAGAAGACCCCACAAGCCGGCTGTGAATTCATATTGATAAAACTTTCTCAATGTGGCTATCACAACAATAGCTTGCTCTGGTTTTTATGATGGGGTGTACGGGCGAAGCCTTTACGGAGACAGGATAGCAATAAGTTGCATAACTATGGTGCTTAAACGCTTCGCCCCTTCGCTGCTTTGTTAGCGAGATTTGAAAAGCATCACCTAAGCACTACCATTACTTCGTATTCTACTACATTGGCAAGGGTAATTTATGGGAACGGGCAACGGGGAACAGTGCCAAACGTTCTTGTCGGTTTGGTTGGGAACGAAACCCAACGCAAGGGGGTGAGCCTGTTGGGTAAAGCTTACGCTCTACCCAACGGACAAAGGGGACATGCTCTCTACTGGTGAATCACCCCGGTGGAGTTCCAACCCCGACGCAATAGCAAAGAGTTACTGACGACAGTGACTGAACTAAATGCCATCAAGGCGCCCGCTACAGCCGGATTGAGAGCGATACCAAATCCAGGTAAGAGTACACCTGCCGCTACGGGAATACCCAAAGTGTTATATCCTAGAGCCCAGAAAAGATTTTGGCGAATTTTGTTAAAGGTAGCGCGAGACAGTTTAATGGCTTTGACAATATCCATCAAGCCGCCAGCTTGGGGACTGGTAGCGCTAGGTTGCATGAGAATAATTCCCGCCGTTTCCCGGGCAACATCTGTTCCCGCTTGCAGGGCGATACCAACATCAGCTTGGGCTAAGGCTGGACCATCGTTAATTCCATCTCCAACCATGGCGATGCAGTTTCCCTGGGCTTGCAATTGTGCTATAGCGGCAGCTTTCCCATCGGGACGGATACCTGCCATAACATTGGCTGGATCAATGGCAAGCTGTTGTGCCACCCTTGTTGCGGCATCTAGTTGATCCCCGGTTAGCAGCATCACGCGCAGTCCCATCGCCTGTAGCTGTTCGACTGTTGTTTTAGCATCGGGTTTGGGTAAATCTGTTAAAGCGAGGAGTCCAGCCAATTCTCCATCCACGGCGATATACACCACGGTTTTACCCACAGCCGCTAAGTGTTGGGCTTGTGCTTGGGCGGTATCATTAATGGTCACACCTTGCTGACGTAACCAGTCTTCATTCCCCAGTAATACCCGTTGATTTTCGACGAGGGCAGATATTCCTAGTCCAGCTTCGGTATAAAAATCTTGGGCAGCCAATAGGGGGAGTTGTTGTTGTGCCGCCGCCGTACAAATCGCTTCTGCGAGGGGATGATTTGTGCCTCGTTCCGCTGCTGCGGCAAGTTGTAGAAGTGTTGAGTGTTGAGTTTTGAGTGGAGATTGGGATAATTTCTCCTGTACACCTCCTGTGTACTCCTCATCTGCCCATTCCCTAATAGACAGACAATCGGTTACAGTGGGTTTTCCTTGGGTTAGAGTACCTGTTTTGTCAAAGACAATGGTATCGAGGCGATGTACTCGTTCTAAAATGTCACCTCCTTTAATCAATAAGCCCCGTTCTGCCCCTAGGCTGGTGCCGACTAGAATTGCTGTCGGGGTGGCTAATCCCAAGGCACAGGGACAGGCAATCACTAATACCGCGATCGCTAATTTTAAGCTCAATAGTAACGGTGATATTGAATCACCCATCAGGGAGTCTCCTGCCTCTAACACCTGAGTCCAGATTTTTGTCCCAACCAGATCCCAAAACAGGAAGGTGAGGATGGCTATTGTCAATACTCCGTAGGTAAAATATCCGGCGACTGTATCCGCTAAATTCTGCACCGGTGCTTTGCGCGTTTGCGCCTCTTCCACTAGGGCGACAATTTGCGCTAAGGTGGTTTCCTGTCCAATGCGCGTCGCTTGAATCGCGATCGCACCCGATTGATTCAATGTGCCTGCCGTAACCAGATCTCCGGGTTGCTTGAGAACAGGTAAGGGTTCCCCCGTCAACATTGACTCATCTACCGACGACTGACCCGCCATCACTTCGCCATCAACGGGTATTTTTTCTCCCGGCAAAACGCGCAACCACTCGCCCACACGAACTTGTTCCACAGGAATTTCGATGCCCACTTCTGTGGCGGCGGGTGTGGATTTACCAATTAACCGGGCTACCTTGGGCTTCAATGCCAATAATGATTCATAAGCAGCTGATGCCTGACGCCTTGCCCGTTGTTCTAAGGTACGCCCTAGCAGGATAAAGCCGAGTAACATCACGGGTTCATCAAAGAAGCATTCCCAGCCTAATTCAGGCAAGAAGAATGCCGCACAGCTAGCTGCATAAGCCGCCAAGGTTCCCAGTCCCACCAAGGTGTTCATATTCGGGGTTTGATGCCGCAATCCGCGCCAGCCATCGCTGATAATAGGACGTCCAGGTCCAAGGAGTGCTAAGGTTGCCAGTCCCCAGTGAAACCAGATCGTGCTAAACACGGGTAGCATTGGTCCATTAAACCAATGACCGATATGTCCGATGGTCGAGAGAATGACTAGGACACCCGCAATTATTAATTGCCGCAGTTGTTCCTTTGCCTGTTGTTCATGGCGTTGAGTCGGGGTGAGGTGTTCTTGTGAGCTTTCTCCTGCTTGGGAATAACGGGGTTGAGACGGAAACCCTGTCGCGGTTAATTTTTCCGCTAGGGCGGCGGGATCAGCTTGACCGACTTCATACTCAACCACAGCCACTTCTGTCACCAAGTTGACCCGGGCAGCAATCACCCCAGGTTGCTGTTCTAGCTGTCGTTCCACCGCACTGACACAGCCTGCACATTTCATCCCCCCAACATCTAGCGTCATTTGCTCAACTGTTGGGGTGGGGATATCGACGGCTTTTTCTGGAGAAATTTGCATAGATGTTTTGGATACGGACTGGGGATGCCTGAAGGCTGAGATCTAGTAAATTCTCTTCAATGATAAGGATAATAAGGATAATTGGATCGTGGCTGAACCCATAATCATCATCAAATATTATGACGACTAATCCCGATAACCAACCAACGACTACCGCTCAAACGTTACCGAGTCCCTGGCGCTGCTTGGCTTCAGCCTTGATATCGGGTTCCTTCGCGATCGCCGGTTACTGGCTGACGACGACAATTGCTCAAACTTTGGCGAATAAACCTCTACCCTCTGGGAATGTGACGGCGATTAATATTGCGATCGCGGTTCGTACTTTAATTGTTGGTATCAGTACTCTCGCCACGGCTGTCTTTAGTCTCGTGGCTGTTGGTTTAGTCGCTTTAGCCATCCAATTGACGGTGCAACGTTTCACCCAACAGACAAAATGATACTATGTTCTGTGCAAAAAAGTAATGCCGTATGATTGACAAACTAATAAAAACATGCACTTTAATTTGAAGTGTGTTTTGTCGCAAATATAAGTCTGGTAATCCCAGCTAAATGCAAGTTCCTTTCTTTATTCCTAGAGAGGACTAATCCTGAGGGAATTCATACTCTTCTGGAATGTCCATTTTGTTAGAGGTCATCCGTACTGCTTGCACATTGTCAACCAAAAATTTCAGAGATCTTAGAATAATCTGATCAAGCTCCTCAGGAACTTCATCTTTGTTGGAATACCGTGAAGCTAGGGATAAGATTAGCTCAGCACAGCTTTGGTTGGTATTAGCCTCGTGAAATACCAGTGTTTGCCATTCATCCAGCACGGCTAGGATACGTCCTTTTTCAGACAATATCTCTATCTGCCCGTTGTTGTACCATCTCCACGGCGCACAGCGCACGAAATACATACTCATCCATGGGTGTTCAATGAGCTTGATAGGGTTTTGGTTAAATCCCATATCTGTGTTGGTGTTCATAATTTCTTAAAGTGGGTAATTTTCAACTTGTCGTCGCCGCCCTTTTTGACACCGATCTCGCACAGCGTAGCTACGCCGTCAATCGTTAATGCTACTGGTTGATTTTTTGCTAAGCCACTAGGAGGATCGCCGGTTTTTTCGTATTGATATATAACCACTTTCGCTTGGATGTCGTAGCGTTGTGATTTAGCGCCAGATTGCTCTGTAAAGTTATAAGCATTAGCGTCTACGGCATTAGTTAATACCTGTTTGGATAAAACAAATGTACTGTCACCGTAATTGGCTTGGGCTTGGGCTGGTTGAGCGGCTTGGGCTACTACGTGCTTTTGAGCCGTTGTCGAACTTACCTCCGACTGCTTTTTCTGTCCCCGAACTTGCATTCGCTGCATCACCCCACCCCCATTTTGCTGCACCGTCACTGTATCTGGTTTGGTTTGAGCAGCCTTCTCCTCTGTCATCTCCTGGCGCTGCACCCCAGCACCTGTGGATGTCATTGGGTTCGGCGAATGAATCTGCTCTACCACCTGAGCCGCTACTTGATCAGCTTCGTGTTCATACTTATCATTCGGTTGCCCAATCGTTAACTTGGGCTGAACAGGTACTGTTGGTTGATTTGACTGTGTTGTTTCAGGATTCCGAGTGGGGATATCAATCAAGTTTGACATCCCTTTTGCCCGTTCCTTCCGTTGCGCCCAGAAATCGGTCATTTTGGCTTGCAACACACCCAATCGTTCCTGCTCTAGAGGCGTAATCTTGCCATTCTTTTCCTTAAGCTGGAGTCCAAAAGCCTCATATTTTTTCTGGTTAAACGCTGCGTTCTCTATGTCCTGTTGGGTAAGTGGTTCTTGAGTATCCTGTTTCCCTTGGACAGTAAAAGGGCGTGGAGTAAACAGAGAGCTTTTTTTTTGGGTTGGGGGATTCCAGAAGGAGAATTTGTTGATTTTTTGATACTCCATAATTAATCCTTACCTAGATAAAAATTTAAGTTTTGTGTAGTGATGCCCCATTAACCATTCTTCACCGCCCAATTATAACCTAGACTCCGCACTTCAGTGAAGTAATAGCCAACCCAGACGAAGGTATAATCCCAGGCAACGCCTGAATACACAATTTAAATGCGTTTTAGCTTAACCCCTTTTGCGCCAACCACTCCCGATTGTAAAGTCGCGATTGATAACGCGAACCGCTATCACAAAGCACCGTCACAATCGTGTGTCCCGGTCCCATTTCTTTGGCTAAAGCTACGGCTGCACCGACATTAATTCCTACAGAACCGCCCATAAACAAACCATCCTTTTCCAGCAGTTGATAAATCACCCGCACGGCTTCTTTGTCATCAATTTGAATGGCATCATCAATGGGAACCCCTTGCATATTGGCGGTAATTCTGCTGTTACCAATCCCTTCCGTAATCGAATTCCCCTCTGTAGTAATTTCCCCCGTCTTCACGTAACTGTACAACCCACTCCCCATGGGGTCAGCCACAATCGATTTAATTTGGGGATTTTTTTCTTTTAGGAACAGGGAAACCCCAGCGAATGTCCCCCCTGTCCCTGTCGCCGCCACCCAAGCATCAACTTTACCGTTGGTTTGTTGCCAAATTTCGGGTCCTGTGGTTTCGTAATGTGCCTGTCGATTGGCTAAATTATCAAACTGATTTGCCCAAATCGCATTCTCCGTTTCTTCGGCAATTCGTCCCGATAGCTTAACGTAATTATTGGGGTCTTTATAGGGTACAGCCGGAACTGGACGCACTTCGGCACCTAGCGTCCTCAAAGCATCCATTTTCTCTTGGGATTGAGTTTCAGGAATGATAATTAGGCACTTATATCCCTTAGCATTACAAATATGCGCTAAACCAATACCCGTATTACCAGCCGTTCCCTCAACAACTGTACCACCGGGCTTGAGTAAACCTTTTTCTTCAGCATCTTGAATAATATAGAGGGCGGCGCGGTCTTTGACAGAACCGCCAGGATTAAGAAACTCAGCTTTTCCCAAGATTTCGCAGCCTGTTTCTTCGCTGAAGCTATTTAACCGAATTAGAGGTGTATTCCCTACTGTGCCGACAAAGCCGTCTTTAATATCCATTTGCTCAATTGAGTATTCTGCTCTAATTTTTAAGTTGACATCTCTCCCGGTTGGAAATATAGGGTAATGTAAAGTTTTATGTAGGGGCGGGTTTCACTGTTATGGTTTATTACCTTACCCAGATGTAACTCGCGCCCGCCCCGATCAAGTGCAAGAATTAATTCCCCTATCTTCCCTATCTTCCCTATTTTTCCCTGTTCACCGAGAAGGGCGGGCGCGAGTCAAGTTATTGGTTTGTGCCAAAACGTTATCAGTAAAACCCGCCCCTACAGGAGAAACTCCCCCTACTAAAAGACGTAGCATGCTACACACCCCATCTCCGAGAGGTTCCCCACCTTATGTCTCTACTTGTTGGGTTGAGGGGTCATCCGCAGGTAAGGCTTGACTTCGGTGTAACCTTTGGGGAATTTTTCTTTTAAGACTTCGGGATCTTTGAGAGAGGGGACAATCACACAGTCATCCCCATCTTTCCAATTCACGGGGGTTGCCACCTGATGGTGATCCGTTAGCTGTAGGGAGTCAATCACCCGCAAGATTTCGTCAAAGTTGCGCCCAGTGCTGGGAGGATAGGTGATAGTCAGGCGCAGTTTTTTCTGGGGATCAATGACGAAGACTGTGCGTACCGTAACACTAGCATTGGCGTTGGGATGAATCATGTCATACAGATCAGACACTTTTTTATCAGCATCTGCCAATACTGGGTAGTTTACTGTAGTATTCTGGGTTTCGTTAATGTCTTGAATCCAACCCTGATGAGAATCCGCATCGTCAACACTCAAGGCGATGACTTTAGCATTGCGCTTGTCGAATTCGGGTTTGAGCTTGGCAACCTCGCCTAACTCTGTGGTGCAAACGGGTGTATAGTCAGCTGGGTGGGAGAATAACACTACCCAGCTATCCCCAGCCCAGTCATAAAAGTTGATTTCGCCTTCACTGGAGGATTGAGTGAAGTTGGGGACAGTATCGCCTAATCGCAGAGCCATAGCTAATTTCCTGATCTTTTCGTCAAAAGAGACAATTTTCAATCATCTCACAAAAACCCGATTTTCCGGTAGAGTTTTAGCTTTTTTCATAATTCTGGGGGGATGAGCGCCTAAACTCTTGAGGTAGAGCCAGATAAGATGAGAGGATAGACAACAAAAGTTAAAGTAATCGAAGAGGGGCAGTTCTGTCTTGGTCTTCAATGTGTCTGAGTAAGGAGGAGAGTTAATGAAACGATTGGTTGGTGTATTAGTGGTATGGGGACTGTTAGTGGGCTGCTGGGGATGGTTGGGTTTCTCCCAAAACGCGATCGCAGCACCAATGTCCTGGACTCAGGGTGTGTCTTTGAGTAACGCGATCGAGAATGGATCACCGATGTTACTTGCCGAGACGACTCTACGCAATCCAGCCGATGCCAAACTGGAAACGGAGTTTGGTCAAAAGATTGATTTGAACAATACTCATATCCGAGCGTTTAGGCAGTATCGGGGGATGTTCCCGACGCTAGCGGCATTAATTATTCAGAATGCCCCCTACGACAATGTAGAGGAAGTGCTTGAGATTCCAGGATTGACTGAGCGGCAAAAACAGATCCTAAAAGATAACCTGGACAATTTTGCTGTGACTGAGACAGCGGACGTTTACAACGAAGGTGACGATCGCTTTAACCCTGGGGTCTACTAAACTCGGATAATTCAGAAAATTCCTAGTTCAACCCACTCCTGTTGGGGGTGGGTTATTTTTTACACATAAAGGCAGATGGTAGATGGTACAGGGATGACAACCTGTCCGGTGTAGAGACGCGCCATGGCGCGTCTCTACATTGCCCTTGGGGTGATGAAGATTCCCACGTCTGCTAAAGTATTTGACTATATTTGGACTAACTATGATTTCTGTTCCCGACAATTCTCAATCGCAGCCACTCCATCAACCGACCCAGTTTGATGTTGTCGTTGTAGGCGCTGGTGCGGCTGGACTTTATGCCGCCCTTTGTCTACCCGATACCTTAAATGTGGGACTGATTACCAAAGATACTCTATCCATCGGTGCCAGTGACTGGGCGCAGGGCGGTATTGCGGCGGCTATTGCTCCAGGAGATTCACCGACGTTGCATGTTGAGGATACACTTCGGGCAGGTGCAGGGCTTTGTGACGCTGATGCTGTCAAGTTTCTGGCTCAACAAGCGCCAGATCGGATTCGCTCGTTAGTGGAGATGGGGGTGACGTTTGATCGACGGGGGGAGCAGTTAGCCTTAACCTTAGAGGCGGCTCATTCTCGTCCCCGGGTTCTCCATGCAGCGGATACCACAGGGCGGGCGGTGGTGAGTACGCTGACTGCCTTAGTCTTGCGCCAAGCTAATATTACGGTGCTTGAGCAGGCGTTTGCCTTGTCTGTATGGCTCAATCCTGAGACGGGTCATTGTCAGGGTGTCCAACTCATGTATCAAGGTCAAATCAGTTGGATACGGGCGGGTGCGGTTGTT
This sequence comes from Coleofasciculus sp. G3-WIS-01, assembly GCF_040223135.1. Classification (NCBI taxonomy): domain Bacteria; kingdom Bacillati; phylum Cyanobacteriota; class Cyanophyceae; order Coleofasciculales; family Coleofasciculaceae; genus Coleofasciculus; species Coleofasciculus sp. G3-WIS-01. The sequence goes on along the minus strand of NZ_JAVJZI010000204.1, from coordinate 15,930 downwards.
CTGGCTACGGGAGGCGGTGGTCAAGTTTTTGCCCAGACGACGAATCCCGATGTGAGTACCGGAGATGGAGTCGCGATCGCGTGGCGGGCGGGTGCGATTCTCAAAGACTTGGAATTTGTCCAATTTCATCCCACAGCTTTAACTAAACCGGGAGCGCCTCATTTTCTGATCAGCGAAGCGGTGCGGGGAGAAGGGGCGCATCTAGTGGATGATCAGGGACACCGTTTTGCTTTTGAGTATCATCCTGATGGCGAACTCGCGCCCAGAGATGTGGTGAGTCGGGCGATTTATAGTCATTTACAGAAAACTAAACCTGATCCAGCCTCGAGTCATGTCTATTTAGATTTGCGCCCCATTCCCGATGATCGCATTCGCCACCGATTTCCTAATATTATCCAGGTTTGTCAGCAATGGGGAATTGATGTATTTCGGGATATGATTCCCGTCACCCCCGCCGCCCATTATTGGATGGGGGGAATTGCTACAGATTTAATGACTTGTACCTCTATTCCTAATTTATATGCCGTGGGTGAAACGGCGAGTACGGGTGTTCACGGTGCCAACCGTCTAGCCAGTAATTCGTTATTGGAATGTATTGTATTTGGCGCTCAGTTGGGGGAATTAACACCCGATCAATCTGTCTTGCATCAGGAATCGGGTTCTCAGTCTCCTGTTTCTATTTCCCCATTAACCTTATCCGATGAAGCCACTAAAACGGATAAAATAGTTGCGATGCAAGATCAGTTAAAACGCTTAGTGTGGCAAAGTGCCGGGATTTCTCGATCCGCCCAGATGCTAGAGCGTGCGACAAAGCAGGTGGAAGTCTGGCAGTCTGAATTTGCTACATTGCCTTTAAGCCAACAGTTACGGGATTTAACGCCACAGAAAACGGTTCAACTTGATGTCCCCAATGCCGATTACCTGGTGCGAACTTGGGGAGAAACATCTAACTTATTAGATGTAGCTTACTTAATTTTGAAAAGCGCCCTGTTTCGGACAGAAAGTCGCGGCGGACATTACCGCTTAGATTATCCCCAACCTGATCCGAATTGGCAAATGCATACCCTTGTGCAAGGGGAGCGTTGGTGGAAAGGATAAAAGTCTTATGTTTATGTCATTTGTTTATGTCATTCATCATTCGTAGGGGCGAAGCATTTGGGACGCTATCTTATGATACTTATCCACAATGTTTTCCCCAAATGCTTCGCCCGACTCCGGTAATATCGTTTATGGATAAATTTTGAATTTGTTAAGGTGGGTTTAGTTACATCTGGGTAGGGTGCAAAATGATAATAATCAAACCATCCCCTATACAAAATACAAAAGGATAGGTACATGGTTAAGGTAGGATTTCTCGGTACAGGATTAATGGGACAACCATTAATGGGTCCCGTGGGAACCGCCGCCGCTACAAAGTTAGCCTTAAATCAATTAATTGCCGCCTTAACCGCCGGGTTTGCCCTCAGTTTGGGATTTGTGCAGCGTCAGGGGGTGGATGTAGACAAATTTATGGAACTGCTGCGAGACAGTGCGCTGTATGCACCAACATTTGATAAGAAGTTAAATCGGATGCAAGAGGGTAATTTTGCTGCTCCCAACTTCCCCCTAAAACATTTACTTAAAGATATTAATTTATTCCTGAGTGAAGCAAAAGCAGAAGGATTAGAGGCGAGTAGTTTGGCGGGTGTGCGCCAGGTGGTTGAGAAGGCGAAAGACGCCGGCTTAGCAGATGAAGATTACTCTTCTTTATATTTGGGGATTAACCAGACATTGAGTTGAATATCTACAGATGTTATTTTACGACTATCATTTTGTACCTCGCCCAGATGCAACTCAACCCGCCCCGATAATGCTCAATTTTCTCAAAAATAGCGTTCCGTTCCTGGAATATGACCAAAGATTCGTTCTGAATAGTCTTGAAGTTCTGCATTATCGATAAGTTTTTGGTATTGTGGCTCATCAGCAAAGACTTTCCATCGATTAAGAACATCCATTTCAGCCGCTTTCCCCCGAAATATAAGTCCGTCGAAAGAACTCCCACCACCTTGACCTTTTACATCATTAAAACCTGCATCATAAAAGTTTACATTAAGCTGCTTTGCTAATTGCTGGCGATAGTCCACATCGATAAACCACTGATTATAATTAACCACGATTTTATTATTTTTCAATAACTGCGTTTCCCCCAAGAATTCTTGAGCGTATGATATCCACAGTTCAACTAATGTTCTATCAGGATTTTTTGCTTTCATATATCCCTTTTTAAATCTGCTTGCCATCATATTGAAGGGATCTCTTAAGATAATTACGTCGTATTTGATTGCACTTTTGCCCAAGTACAGTTCACTCTTTTTCTCAAACTCATTGTCAGTAATTTGCTCAAGCGCATGATCTTCATAGCTATAGATTAAACAGTCTTTTTTTGTGAAATTACCTTTGGCTTCCTGCTTTAATTTTTCTTTGGGATAATGTTCATACAAGAAACGGTATGGATTCCTTTTTACTGGAATCTTGTTCAAATGCCATACTTCACCGTGATGTTGCTTTCTGATCCAGTTGATAATGGCATGATTTCCACTCCGTTTTAAGCCAATTACCCTAATTTCCTTTTGATTAACTATTTCTGACGGATTCACGTTGTTGGATAAGTGTCTCATGGTATCTTCGACAAGGTAACCCAAATTGCGTTTCACGCGGCGAAGCCTGTTCAGTGTGTTGTCCATCTGTATAGTAGAACGGTGAATCTAGCTGTGGCTGATCTATCTTAACAGACGCAAAGTTTAGTCTTTTGATTAATGGCAATGGAGAAGTTCTAGGGGAAAACTGTCTGTGATGGAGTTAAGTTAGTATTATTGCCTAGGTATATATTCCAAGTAGGTTTTTATAAGCTGAGCTTATAAAAAACAGAACAAGAATCAATAGCATATCTATTGCTTTTCTGTAAAGACCTTCGTTAAAGTTATAGACAACACAGAGAGAACAAACAGAGGAGAAAGATTCAGATGTACACCACAATCAACCAAGATGGACAACTGAACAACTACGCGATCGAAGCCCCTGTATATTATGCTGAATATCCCAATAGTGAGCAACAGCGTCGCTATGCTTTTCAAGGGGCGTGCGCTATTCTATTCGTCAATGTATTACTTCTGACAGCACTGGCTGCAAGCTAACGTTCACGCCTCATCAACCTGTCGTTAACAGAAAATTATCGTATCCCCAAACCATTACGGGTAGCACCAGCGAATAAAGTTTTTTAAGTCCTCCTAATGCCTGGGATTGGGGATAACGAAAAGCCTGGATTCGGCAGGAATAGAATAGAACCTCAGTGGTAAAATCCGCGACAGTAATAGTCGTGGATTATTACTTTTTTTTCGAGCAATTCCCGGAAAGCAAAGTGATATAAATCTGTGTCATCTTTGATAGACTGTTTTGAGTTTCCAGTGTGTAGGGGCGGGTTTCACTAATATCTTTTCCTTTGCACCCAGATGTAACTAAACCCGCCCCGACCAGGTTTCTAGACTTCCCGTAAAAAGTCAGCTCAGGGGTAGGAGTGTTAAAGGTAATGGAAATGAGTATTATTGAAAATATGTATCTATTGGATGATGGAAAATGTCTGACACGGAGTTGTTCAAACCTTGTCGCTATCGGGAGTATAGAGATGTTCAGCTACTCTGCACTATTACTGATATAAGCCCGAAAGATTCTACTAATTTAACCAAGGCTGGCATTTGTAATAAATGTCAAATACCTGACATTATCAAACAGGTTAACTGTATAAACTTGATAACCAGTAAAGAGCATGATCAAAGACAACGTCTTGGTTATGATAGATTACAATCAATCATGGAAAATAAATGGCAAGTACATTGTGCAATTGTTGCCTTTGATAATCGGGAAGATTATAAATCTAAATGCTCATCTAAATGTTTTGGATACCAAGCTGTTCATAGAGACTTATCAACCGAAGAAACAATTTCAGTCCCATACTTCGATGCGACTCAAGCTAAAGATCGTGAACTCAGACAGGCAGTGCTGGCAATTCTGTACAAGTATCATGCTCGACATCCTGAACGATATAACCATTTTGATGTAACGCCTGAGTTTATAGCCAAGAGTCTGGTAATCAGCGCTACCGATGTTATCCGAGTGGTTTCTCCCATGGAAGACGAGGGAGAGGTTGAAACGTTTCATTGCGTAGGCGATTTCTGCTTCAGGTATGTCAGAATTACGAGTAAGGGAATTCAGATGATTGACGAAGAACCCCTCTTTGAACGTTTAGACACAGCAGGAGTAAGAATTATGGGTGATTATTTTAGTGTAAGCCCAAAAGATTCCCAGGTAGGCGCAATGAATGTAGGGAATCACAGTCATAATCAAAATAAAATTCAGCAAGAGATGGGTGTAAGTGCCGCCGATTTAAAAGAACTTTTTGCTGAATTACGTGAAAGCATTGATACCCTGCCGACTGAGCAACAAGAAGAAGCGACTGAACTGGTTAATGCCTTGGAAGAAGAAGCCCAATCTCCCAATCCACGGAAGGCAAGAATTAAAGCTTATGCTCAACAACTCGGTTTGTTTCTAAGAGATGCCGGGGCAAATGCTTTAGGTTCCATTGTGGGAGTGCTGTTAGCTGCTGGATAAGGTGCGCCTACCTGAATTAAGGCTGGTGGGCATTGCCCACCCTACTGGGTTATTTGATGAATTAGAATTACATCCAGAAACTGTAGGGGCGCATGGCGTGCGCCCATAAAATCGACATGACTCTTGCGTTCGCCTCACTATAAAACGCGAATCCGGGAAGCCTCGGAGGAGAAGCCTACAGTCTAAACCGTTCGACTTCGCTCAGGGTTAATCTTTAGGAATTCGGTAGAATGAAGCATGAGTCCTTGTCACTCAAACGCTTATCATGACCACACATTCCCCCGTAGATTTCCAAGACGCTTTTGATGTTATTGTTGTCGGTGCTGGACATTCTGGCTGCGAAGCTGCACTAGCCGCCGCCCGCTTGGGATGTCGCACCCTCCTGCTTACCCTGAACCTGGATAAAATCGCTTGGCAACCCTGTAACCCGGCTGTGGGTGCGCCGGCTAAATCCCAACTCGCCCACGAGGTAGACGCTTTGGGGGGAGAAATTGGTAAGATGGCAGACCGAACCTATCTCCAAAAGCGGGTATTAAATCAGTCGCGCGGACCTGCGGTTTGGGCGTTACGGGCGCAAACCGATAAGCGGGAATATGCGGCGGTGATGAAACGGATTGTCGAGAACCAGGAGAATCTGGTAATCCGCGAAGGGATGGTGACGGATTTAGTCCTGGGTGCGAATGATCAGGTTATCGGTGTTCAGACTTATTTTGGTGTATCATTCCAAGCCCCTGCAGTAGTATTAACTACAGGAACGTTCCTGGGTGGATGTATTTGGGTGGGAAATAAGTCAATGTCCGCTGGACGCGCTGGGGAATTTGCAGCGGTGGGATTGACGGAAACCCTGAACCGACTGGGGTTTGAAACGGGACGTTTGAAGACGGGAACCCCGGCGCGGGTGGATAAGCGATCTGTCGATTACACTAAAATGGAACCTCAACCTGGGGATGAAGCGGTATCTTGGTTCAGCTTTGACCCAGAGGTGTGGGTGGAACGGGAACAGATGAATTGTTATATTACCCGTACCACGCCCCAAACTCATCAGTTGATTCGGGACAATCTGCATCTGTCCCCAGTTTATGGGGGTTGGGTGGATGCAAAAGGACCCCGTTACTGTCCGAGTATTGAAGATAAAATTGTCCGGTTTGCGGATAAGGAAAGCCACCAGATATTTATTGAACCGGAAGGGCGAGATATTCCCGAACTCTATATCCAGGGATTCTCGACAGGATTGCCAGAGAATCTACAATTGCAAATGCTGCGATCGCTCCCGGGATTGGAACATTGTACAATGCTACGTCCTGCTTATGCGGTGGAGTATGATTATCTACCCGCAACTCAGTGTTTTCCCACGTTAATGACGAAAAAAGTAGAGGGGCTATTTTGCGCCGGACAAATTAATGGAACGACGGGGTATGAAGAAGCCGCCGCCCAGGGAATTGTCGCGGGGATTAATGCGGTACGCTATGTGCGACATCAAGAAATGCTGGTATTCCCCCGTGAAGAAAGCTATATCGGTACATTAATTGATGATTTATGTACTAAAGACTTGAGAGAACCTTACCGGATGCTAACCAGCCGTTCCGAGTATCGGTTACTCCTGCGTTCTGATAATGCAGATCGCCGTCTGACTCCTTTGGGACGGGAAATTGGCTTAATTGATGACCGCCGTTGGCAACTTTATAGTCAAAAACAAGAGAATATTGCGGCGGAAAAGGAACGACTCCAAACTGTACGGATCAAGGAACATGAGGAATTAGGAGTTGCGATCGCGTCGGATACTCAGCAACGGATTAAGGGTTCGATTACTCTGGCTGAATTGCTGCGTCGTCCCAAATTCCACTACGTTAATCTGGATCACTATGAATTAGGGAATCCCAGTCTCAACCAAGCTGAACGAGAAGGGGCGGAAATTGATATCAAATATGCGGGATATCTGCAACGCCAGCAAAATCAAATCGATCAAGTGTCCCGTCAAGCCCAGCGACGATTACCCACAGATCTCGATTATGATGCTATTGAAACATTATCGAAGGAATCTCGCGAGAAACTCTCCCAGGTCAAACCCTTGACGATTGGTCAAGCCTCTCGCATTGGTGGGGTGAATCCGGCGGATATTAACGCCTTGCTGGTGTATTTAGAAGTGCGATCGCGTCAATCAGTGAACCGTTCAGATTCCCCCATACCAACAGCCTCAGCAATCTCAGGCTAATTCTACTCGATTCTGTGACTTGTAGAGACGTTGCATGCAATGTCTCTACAATTTGAAAAGAACAAATGCCAGATTGGATGATATTATTCCACCTTATGTCCGACTGCGGTAATCATTTGTTTAATCGACTCCGGAGACGCCTCGGTTTCCACGCTAACTGTCTTACCCGCCACATCAACATTGACTTTCGCTTCAGGTTCGTGGGTATGAATCCCTTCGCTAATAGTTTTGGCGCAAGCATCACAGGCAATACTTGGAACGTTGAATTTCATCGAATTCGCCATAGTGTAGATTTCACTCCAGTTTTTATTCAACCTTTGATTATAGCGAAGTCCTGATTCTCGTTCCTCACTCTAAGGGATGAACTTAGGGAAAAGCTTAGGGACAGAAAATGTAGTTCTTTCTATATCATGTTTATATCTATAACTGAAGAATAATACAGGATAAAAATTACGATAATTGACGGAGTATTTTTTAGGCAGATTAGCGTATAGATTCTTAAAGGCAAGCCCCTTTAAATATGTCATTATGTTAAGAGAAAGCCTTAATCTTACCTCGATCATGCAAGGAATATCCACATTATTCACCCGTCCTCAATTCAACTCATCCGCAGATTATTTGAACAATCAAATTAACTTGAGGAGAAAAGTATCCAAATTGCAGCAACTTTTTGCCCAGGGCGATATTGATGAAGCTTTAGCAGAGCAACGCTTTCTAGAACAGTGGATCACGGAACATGCAACCGAAGTTAACAATGCTTTACAAACAATACGAATGTCAGCGAATAATCTATTCGTTGTCCTAGGCTTTATCAATTCTATTGATGTAACCCTTAGAAAAGCCGTCATTGTCGCTTTTTTACAGAATGAGTAAATCCGGGGAACGCTACCCCCGTTATAACAAAGTCTTTACCTTGCGGACGAAAGTTTGTGTAGCAGCGATTTCAATCGCCTCCTCTTGCTATACCATCCTGATACTCTGGCAAATTCCTGTCAAAGGAAAAAGAGAGAGTAATGGAGTTTTAGCATGAGCGATCCGTATTTACTAGCAGCCAGTCTGCTTACCGTAGGTCCGGTATCTGCACCCCCCCCACCCCCACTGGTTCCCAACCTGTTCGAGAATCTGTCAGCTTTGTTGGCTTCAGCGAAAGCTCATCAATCGCACTCCGTTGTCACTCAACCGCTTATCTCTGGGGTGGAAATCCCTAGTGTTGAGTTTAGTTCATCGGTTAGTAGTTGGCACTTTAGTGCCATCACGAATCAAGCGCTTACTACAAACTCTAAAAGTAACATTTCCCCCAAACCTCAATCCCCGGTTATCTCTCCCCAATCTGGAACTCAACTCTATTACCAACGATTCGCCGCACTAAAAGCGGGTCAAACCTATACAAGTCTGTCGGCTGATAGCTTCCAGTCGGTTTGGAGTGAAGCGAAACTGACTAAACCCACGCATACGCAATGGAAACAGCTACTCGCAGAAGAAGCAAAAGCGATGGCGAGGGGACAGGGGAATAATCGTTTGTCTATTTTAGTGGGTGATTCCTTGAGTCTTTGGTTTCCGACAGCCAACCTACCTAAGAGTCAATTTTGGCTGAATCAGGGTATTTCTGGGGAGAACTCTAGCCAAATTTTGGAGCGACTCTCGGCTTTTTCCCAAACGCGACCCGATACAATCTATGTGATGGCTGGCACAAACGACTTGCGCCAGGGTGTTCGCGATCGCGTGATTCTCGATAATACCCGCCAAATCATCCAGCGCTTACGTCAGAACCACCCGCAAGCTCAAATTATCGTTCAGTCTATTTTACCCACCCGGTTAAGTGCGATTGGGAGCGATCGCATCCACAACCTGAATCAGCAAATCGCCGCGATTGCACAGCAAGAAGGTGCAGGCTATCTTAACCTGCACCGCTTATTTGTGGATAATCAGGGTCAAATGCAACGGGAGTTAACCACCGATGGGATTCATCTGGCTAGGCGTGGTTATGCGGTGTGGCAAGATGCCTTAAACTATGCCGATGCTTTAATCTTGGCGAATCGTTAAGGTTGTTTGTCATTGTACCTACGTACAACCGCTAAAAAATATCTCTGCTCTCCCTATGCAAGATACGCCGTCATGCGGTACTAACGACTTCCCGTCGGATTCTCACCGACCTCTCTAAGCTCCCCGAAGGGATTGACAGCAGCCGATGACGGTTCATCCCATGATCCCCCGTTCCGTACTGAGCGTAACCTAGAGTAGACTGTTAGTCTGGGCTGATAGAAGGAGTGGCGAGACGAACCTTTGGCTCGTTTCGCCACCGACTGCCAATGTGACCAGGTGTGCTTCTTCGGTTCCATTCCTTGATAGGCGGTTCTGGCTGGCAGCCTTTCAGATAAAAACATTCCACGTCGCGCTAGCACGAAGGCAGCAGCTGTGGCAGAGTTCATTCCATAGGTAGACATGAACTTAATCAATCCAATCCAGCTACTGTAAGCCGGATTGACCTCAATGACTTGGATGCCTAGCTTGAAGCATCTGGCTAATAGGAGTTGAAGGAATTTTGAGTAGGCAAAGTTACTCAGCATACGGCGTGCCCTTGCATTTAACTCGCGCAACCGTTTTCTCTTGTCGGTAAAATCTAGTTTTTCGACAATGATGGGACGCTTATGCTCTAAGGCTAATTCAGTCAAGTCGGTAACAACATCAACCAAAATAGCCTCAGTGCGTCCCTTGGGCTGAGATTGAATATTGACCTTGATTTGGCCAAAGCCGTCTAGATTCCCATCAAAGTCAGCCATTGCCCAACCAATGCAGTTGGGATTAAGATCTACACCGATGGCTCCCCAAGAAACGGAGGCGGTTATCCTAGGAGCGGGTTCAACATCAAAGGTAATATGGATTTCCCACTCAGTCAGATTTTTCTGAATGAATCGATAGGTTAAGGCTTGTCGGTTGTACCAAGCTGTTGCCAGCAAGGAAGTCCCATGTTTGGGTAATCGAATCGGAAATTGGATGTATGTACCATATCGCTTCTCTAGGCCATAAGGAACTCGAATATGAAGTTCCTTCCCAATTAGATCCAATTGGCAAATTTGATTCCCGTAAGATTCATCTTTTGAACCAATCATCTCCACGGTATACTTGTTGCCCAGATTTACTTGTACCGGAGAGGTTTTGAGCTGGGCGATATAAAGCTTTAACTTATGAGCATACCGCTTCTTTTGATGAAGCTTAACTTTGGCAAACTGGTACAGGGTTAAATGATGAGCGCACCGCATCGGGCAAGCGTCTGGATACTTGGGCTTGAGGGACTTTGAGACCTTCTTCTTTTTCCCTCGATTTACCTGCTCTACGGCTTGCAGATAATAGGAGTGCGCGTTAATCTTTTTTTCTAGTTTCTCTATAACTTCCGTTGTGTGCTTGAGTTTGCCTTGCAGCAATTTTATCTGATTACTACGGCATTCAATGGCCGACTTAACTGCGCCTTCAACATAGGCGATAATGCTGTTCGCCTGTCGTTTGTTAATGTCATGATTTTGCTGTAGTTGAGTATTAATCTTTGATTTACTCGGAGGCTTTTGCTCTAATAGTAGCTTCAAGGACTCAATCTTGGCATCATAGCCGACAGTCGCCGCGTCATTCAAAAACGCAACCGCCCAACGGTTGGTTGTTGTAGTGACATAAGTGCGGGATTCGGCTTTGGTCATGACCGGATAAAAATCTTTGTTTTGTGTATATTACAGAGATTTATCGGAGGTGTCAACAGCTAAGCAATAAGCCTCTAGAACTAGTGCTTGTCGTTCTAAGTCACTTTTCTGGTCATGACTTGAAACACGAGCGTAGGCAATCGTTTTGCGGCTCTCGATCAAGTCAATCAAATCGTCGATATCATAACGGCGATGTCCTCCCTCTGTCCGCACTGACTGAATTTTTCCTTCTTTCTCCCATCGCCTCAAGGTGTCTATTGACACCCCCAAGGGCGGCGGCGGCTTCCCCTATCGACAAGAATCGACCCATAGATTTTTAATCCAAAAATTCTGGGTCGATTATCGGTAAATCTAGGTATTTTGGCTACTGCTGTCAGCCCCTGCACACCGCCATGCCAGACTACTTTGGGCGAAGGGTCAAGACGTGATGCAAGAAGCGTCTCTAAACTGCCTGTCGAGACGCTAGCTTTTCCAGGGTAGCTTGGGTTTGCTGTAACAACTGCTCTCTGCTATCCACTGCCTTGGTCAGGTTTGGAACTAAATTCCGGGCTTGTAACGCCATGTGTAGCTGGAGCTGAGCCACGTACTCACTAATATCTTCATGAACAAAGTCGTTGGCGGTTTGAGCAGAATACAAATCCAAAGCGTCCTCCTTTCCTGAATGCTGTGCTTTTGGTCAACACCTCATTGAAGCTATCACGCTCTGGGCAATCTGCTCTCGCTTTGTAATAAAACTGCAATAAAGTTTAAAGATTTTGGGGTTAAATGTTAAGTAAGGTTACTTTAGAGAATATTTGTTACAATAACGCATCTATTGGGTAAAAATAAGAGTGCGTTGATAAGGCTCTTTAGTCTTAACTCCGATTCAGAAATGGCTTGGAGGGGTATAAAGTACCCAAGTTCCTGATACCCACCGAGAACAGGGGCTCTTCGTGGTAACAGCACCAGGATAATCCCCAACTAGATTACTCGTAATTAGTTGGGGTCTGTTCAATGGAGACGACGCAGACCTTGACATAGCCGCCGCGTTGGTCGCCGGGCCAGGGGAGCACCGGCAGACCGCGACCCGTCTGGAATCATCCGCCCATCAGCGCCTGGGCGAGCCCGATGAAGAGCGGTATTCCCAAGGCAATCGCAACCGGCGTGCCGACGGCTGTGGACGCGCCGATGTAGGCGGAGGGATTTGCCGACGGGATACCGGCTCGTAAAGTGGGCGGCCCGGAGATGTCTGAACTGGAGGCGGCGATGACGGACAGGATCACGACGCCGCCAGGGCTGAATCCCGTGGCGTAGTGGGCAATCATGCCGAGACCGAAGGCTATAAACCCATGCAGCAGCGGCGCCACAAAGGCATATACGGCGTACCACTGAGCCACCTTGCGCAGCTCGCCGATCCTTGTCCAGGCCTCCATCCCCATTACCAGCATCAGTATCGAAAGCAGGCCGCGGAAGAGGGGCTCATAGAAGCTTTCAAAGACACTTTCCGGCTGGGTTAGGATGCCTAGAGCGAGGCCGAGCAGCAGTGCCGATAGGGCAGAGCCCTCGAGGCTTTCCTTCACGATGGGCCATATTTTGACCCGCTCGCGCTGCTTGCGGGGATACCCGCCTGCGGTAATGCGCTGCTGGCTGCGATACTCCTGCCTGCTGGTGGGATACTCCTGCTTGCTGGGATACTCGCCTGCGGCAACCGACTGCTTACTGAGATACTCCTGCTTGCTGAGATACTCGTCTGCGGTATCCTGCTTCTTGCTAGTATAAATGCTGGCCACGACGATCGCCGTCACGAGCGCTGGGATGTCCATGAAGGGATAGAGTGCGCCGGCCCAGGGTTCGTATTCCATGCCTTGCGCTTCCAGTACCGTCAGGGCTGCGGCGAGGGTAGAGCCACTCACGGCACCGAACAAGCCCGCAGTCGCAATGGCATCCACGGTTTTGACATTCGGCAGCTTGGCCAACGTGTAGCGCCCGATGAACACGATAAGCATCCCCGTTACCACGGCGAACAGCGCGGGCAACAGCATCTCCGTTATATTGGAATTGCGGATCGCAATGCCGCCGCTCAAGCCGACTTTTATGAGCAGCATGAAGACGATGAACTTATAGATCGCATCTGGAATTTCCAGTTTGCTACCGAGGGCGGCAATGACTATACCACCAATCAGAAAGGCGAGTGTCGGGGACTGCAACTGCGCCCCAAATTTCGTCAAGAAATCGGACAAGAAATCCACGTTGTAATTCCTCTTTAGTTAGATTTTAGGGGTCAGGACGGCAGGCAAGCGTAGCCTCGAATCCTGGGTGGCTGGTTCCACGCATCCGGGTGAGCAGCGAGTCAACCCGCCACTAAGAATGCATCTGAATCCCGGTGCGTCGTGTGCTGGAATATAAGGTTTCGCTCCGGCGAGCGCAAATGATCGCGCTAATCAGTAGTGATTCATTGGCAATGGCTTGTTGCTGCCATGGTTTACCAGCAATTGGTTCGTAAAATCCGAGCGATGCATCTGGGAAAGCGTTTTCGGGTACTCACTCAGATGGGGAGCGGTCATTCATCGCGCTTCAGCAACGGAAAATGGTTGTTGCTGTTGGTTGCTACTTGGAATTACAATGGAGCCGGCTGCGGAAGCGCCGGCATTGTACAGAAAGTTACGACGAGACATGCGAGATAAATTTGCCATGAATACCTCCCTCCATCTCCCCTGGCTGGGGGAGTGGTGATTGTGATAAGTGAAATTGGTTAAAAGTTGAAGAAAGCGGGGGTGCATCGCTACACCCCTACAGGACAGGTGTTACGCGAATACCTGTCCCGCAGCATCTCCTATAGATCAAGATCTATTAAGACCCAAATCTCTATGTGGTTAAGTTTATCTTAAAATCCGCACAAATTTGCGATCGCTCTACATGGAAATGTCCAATTCAAATCATAAGTTTTCCTTTTATTCTCAGAAAACAGGAGTTGCGTGGGCATCACTCTTCTAGCAATGGCTGAGCTAATCAATCCACATTTGGGGGGGAGTTGTTGCCGGCTCATAAGTCGTAGACGGACTGTAACTGGCGAGGTTAAACCACCCCACCGCCAGTAGGAGACCGAACCCACAGCCCAACAAAAAAGTCCTAGCGCTAAAAGGATAAGTGTTTTTTATAAAATGCTTCCGCTAATCTGAGTCAATCTTTCTCAACAGAGGGTAGTGGATTCGCCGATCTTTGGCATAATCTTAAAGATATTGTTCAAAGCAAAACCATAGAGTCTTGCCTTGAATTGTCCTAACAGAACGCATCAAGAGGTAACCTACATGACCCAAAAAGCCAGCAAGCTCGTCATCGTCACGGAAAAGGTGCTACTGAAAAAGGTCGCCAAGATCATCGACGAAGCCGGGGCTACCGGTTATACGGTGGTGGCCGCTGGCGGTAAAGGCAGTCGCGGCGTGCGCTCGTCGGGACAACCCGCCGTTGGCGACACCTTCTCGAATGTAAAGTTCGAGGTACTCACCCCCAATCGGGATATGGCCGTGAAGATTTCGGATGAAGTCGCAGCGCAGTTTTTCGACGATTATTCGGGCATCGCCTATATCTGTGACGTGATGGAGGTACTGCACGCGCACACGTTCTGACTCAAAACCCCAACAATTCTCATTTTGGCAAGAATCTGTTCAAGCACTGGGAATCTCGGTCTTGTAATGACATCTGAGAGATCCAACAGAGCAAGAGCGGTTGCAAGAACGGGGTTTATTCGACACCCTCGTCGGTTCGTTTCGCCAGCGTTTGTCGTCACTACCGGACAAACGCACGGGCAAAAATACCCGCTATGGGATAGAGGATGCCCCTGTCAACTACTCACGGTTAGTTCGTTGAACCGTGAGCTGGGAAGAATCAGGTTCCTGTAACAGTTGTCTACCGCATGAGTTTCTAGATAGTACGCACTCATGTAAGGATTATCTCCATGCAACGAGTACCAGTAATTGTACCGGGCGGGCATCCGTTAATGCCAACCATTGCATCAAGAGCTAGGCGATGGCTCAGGGAAGGAAAGGCACAAAAAACGGTCGAAAAAAGCATCTTAAACTCTAAATTTTTAGTAATTTTCCTTCCTGCTCAGCTTCGGGTTATAGCTGGGCTAATTTGTATTAGTCTAAACTCCAGTAAATCCTAACCCGTTGTTATCCCGCCAGGGGTTCAAACCCCTGTCTCATAGCCAAAGTCCGTTTCAACGGATTGGCGGAGAGGATTGCAGTCCTCTAAAGAGGACTTAAGCTATTAGCAAGGGACTTGAGTCCCTTGCGGGTACTCCGATTATTCTTTAACCCCAGTCATAGATTCTTTGATCTGCCAGGTTTTGTCCTGAGAAAGTTCTAGCAAAGACTGATGGTAATTTGCCAACGTCGAGCGATGCCCCACACTTAAAAACGTAGTCCCTTTCGCCTGCAAATGTTTATATAACCGTTCCTCATTCCCCAGATCCAAGGCACTGGTTGCTTCGTCCAGAATAGCGTACTGAGGTTTGTTCAGTAGCAACCGGGCAAACGTTAACCGTTGTTGTTCGCCCAAGGAGAGGACATCAGCCCAATCCTGTTCGGCATCAAACCCCCCAAACCGTTCATCTAAACCCGCTAAATTCACCTGCTCCAAAACTTGTTTCAACTGTTGCTCATCAACCTCAAGGTGGGTGTTAGGATAGAGTAATTGATCGCGCAGAGTACCCAGCACCATGTAAGGACGCTGGGGCAAAAATAGGATCTGATCAGCTTCAGGACGAATAATTGTACCCTTACCAGAATCCCATAATCCCGCGATCGCACGTAGCAGTGAACTCTTACCACAACCACTAGGTCCCATTACCAAAACTCCCTCTCCTGCAGGTAACTCGATTGACAAATCTTCTACCAACGTCCGTTGATAATTAGGAGTTTGTAGGCTCAGGTGTTCCACTGCCAGCCGCTCTGCCTCAACCCTCTGAATCCGTGGCTTCTGCTCATCCGATACCTGGGTTGCTTCTGTCTGCTCTAAAAACTCGGCAAAGGTATAGAGACGGTTAATTCCAGCGCCAAAGGTGGTTAATTGCTGGAAGCGAGCAACCACAACATTGAGGGAGAAGAAGACGCGGATAAAGGCTCCCTGCGCCTCAGACACTTTACCCACCTCCATTTCTCCGGCAAAAATCGCCGGGGCAACAACTAGGGCAGGTAGGATAAAGGGGATGAATTCATAAGCATTGGTGAGAATATTTAAATTCAACTCCCAAACCAGCAGCCGTTTGACCGAGAACTAGGGATACAAGCCTCGTCCTTTTAGGACGACTTTTTATTTTCTCTTAGTCTTGTATTGTAATAAATAATGTGTTAATCTATAAAAGTAGTCTAGCACAGGCGAAAGTCGTGAGTATCGCCAATCGAT
>NZ_JAVJZI010000197.1:0-13063 GCF_040223135.1 Coleofasciculus sp. G3-WIS-01 | reverse complement strand
TTGTCCCTAAACCCGCCCATACAATTGTCCCTACACCAGCCACTACCATCCTCCATACCCACGCCCCTACAATTCACCCTAAACCCGCCCCTACAACTGTCCATAAACCCGCCCCAACAATTTTCCCTAAACCCGCCCCTACAATTCTCCCTAAACCCGCCCCTACCGATTCCCTAACCCCGCCCCCACAGTGTCTACTAAAGGTAGTACAGAGGATTTAACCCTTGATTTTGGTGACTAAAGCGACGCTCTAGACAGTCTACCCAAAATTTCACTTTTTAATACATCCTGCTGTTGATTGCTTTGAACAATGACGGCGACTTGATTATTAAATATCTCAATATACCGTCGATCGCGTTCATTAAAACTTGTCTTAAAATAATCAGGAACCTCAGGATAATCAGCGGAGTTATCCTCAGAAAAATTCCCCGGTTTGCGCTTGTTGAGTAACTGCGTCACTCCCAATAACTCCCCATCACGGCTTAAAACCGGCATACAGAGCAAACTATAGGTGCGATATCCAGTTTCTAAATCCATTTGTTTGGCGTGTAATGCGCCAACATGGTCATACAAGTCATAGGAAATCATCATCAGTTTACCTGATGCTGCCACTTGACCGGCAAAACCCGTACCAATTTGACAACGAATTTTCCCAACACCAGGAAGTTCCGTCCATAAATCACCACGTTGGCGATCAACTAGCCAAAGGATACTGCGATCAGCATTGGTCAAGTTTTGCGCCGCATCCATTACTTTTTGCAGAATTTCCTGGGATGTCCAATTCCCTTGACTAATCGAACTAATGGCTAGCCATAACGCATCGATGGCTTGTCGCCCCTGAATGATACGCATTTCTCGATAAAAAGATTGTACCCCTTCCAGAATGGGGAGAATAGAGGGGACAGATTGAGCCAGTTGCTTTTCATCGGCTTTCCTAAACCCTTTAGGGTCAATGCGTTCAGATAATGGTGCGCCGCGATCGCTAGTGGGTTTAAGTTTATTGTACAATTCCATAATTGCCACCACATTCTGCTGCGAATTGACGATGGGATAGACTAAATGACTATGAATAGGATAGTTCTCAACTTGAGGGGTAGCCGTTTGAATTAATGTCGAGAGGCTTTGATGCTTATGATTCACTCGATGTCGCGTTAATTTGAATGTCAAATCGCAATTTTTTCCATCAACAGCAATCTGGACTTCCCTAATTTTGCCAATTTTATCATCAACAATCAACGACCAAAACTCCTGATGATCGCTATTCAAGATAAAAATTGTACTTCGTTCAGCATCTAGGGACTTTGCTACCGATTTAGCGACAAAATTTAGCATGTTGTGCATCACTTCATCACTATGGTTGCCCACGGCTTG
Organism: Coleofasciculus sp. G3-WIS-01; assembly: GCF_040223135.1. Taxonomy (NCBI): domain Bacteria; kingdom Bacillati; phylum Cyanobacteriota; class Cyanophyceae; order Coleofasciculales; family Coleofasciculaceae; genus Coleofasciculus; species Coleofasciculus sp. G3-WIS-01. The sequence continues at coordinate 11,692 of NZ_JAVJZI010000197.1, read as the reverse complement.
ACTTAGCATAACTAGGGTATTGTGAACCCCTTCTTTGGGTTGAATTTGGGCAAGCTGTTTTAATGTTTCATGGGTTTGGGCATAGTGCAGAATCACACCCACTCGCTCGTTAAACACTTGCATCGACTGGCAGTCATGCTCATCAAAACTCCCTTTAAATTGTGCAGGCGGTTGGGGCCAATCTTCAGGTTTATAGGACGGAAAATTTCCGGATTTACGTTTATTAACTAACTGCGTCACGCCAATTAATTCACCATCGGCGTTAAATACAGGCATACAGAGTAAACTACAGGTGCGATAACCCGTGGTGCGGTCAAATTTTCGAGAATTTGTTGCATCAGGATGATCGTAGAGGTCAAAGGGAATATTTAGGGGTTGACCCGTTTTAGCCACTTTACCTACAAATCCCACACCGACAGGGACTCGCATTTGGGTCAAGGAACCATCAGCTTGGGGAATTTTTGTCCACAAATCATGGCGATCGCGATCCAAAAGCCATAAGGTACTGCGATCAGCATTCATGAGTTTCTTTGCTGCGTCCATCACCCGTGGTAGGATTTCTTGAATATCTAAACTACTCTTATCGAGAGAACGAGTGGCTTCTGCTAAAGCGGCGGTTGCTCGCAGTTTCTTTGTGGCACGATAACAGGATTGACAGCTTTCTAGAATGCGGCGAATTGCTGGAATAAATTCTGCCAATTGCTTTTGATCACGTTGGCTAAATCCGTGGCGATCAATTAACCAATTTCCCTGATTATCCAAGTGTTTAGAGCGCTTTAATTTGTTGAGTAATTGAATAACGGCAAGGACTTGGTGGTTTTCATTTGTAATTGGTAATGCCAATACATTATAGGTATAATAATTATACTTTTGGTCATATTCTTTAACCAAATCAGACCGAGAATCTTGGTAAACATTCGATCGGATATTAATTAAGTTTCCCGTTTTGGCAACTAGACCCGCAATTCCTTCCCCTAATCGTACCTGAATATCTAGAAATTCACTTCCTTCATTCTCAGCCACGACTGACCAAAGTTCGGTTTTATCTTCGTTGAGTAAAAATATAGTTGCTCGATCGGCGCTGAGTAAATCGCCGATTTGTAAGGTCACATCTCGCAACACTTCATAAAGCGCCTGCGCCGAATCTCTACCATCGGCTACACAAGCTAGTTGAGAGACTAATAGTTTTCGCTCCAGTTCAGCCAGGGTTTTCTGAAATTTGGCATACTGAGGTTCTGGTTCTAAAGCAGCCAGGTGTTTTTTTAACCAACTGGGGTTAAAAACTGACCGATAAATGCGATTGTGAACTTTTAAAATCCCCCCTTGTTTGACCACTAATCCTGACAGTCGCAATTCCATTTGTTCGGGACTCTCATCAGCAATAATTTCTCCGCATCGATTGGGGGATGTTCTCAACTCCGATATTCCCCGGATCGGGGATGAATGAGACGAGGATAAGATTTTTTGGTAAAGCTTTAAAAGTGGACGAGTGCGTTGTTCATTTCTGAGCAAGCGATCGCGAATGGTGCGTAAATGCTCCGGTTCATCGTGGCTTTCCCAGTTTTCCAGAATGCGCGATCGCACGAGTTGCTCAACCCAGTTAGATTCTTGTCCTAGAGGCGGTGCATCTTCAGCTTCAACAATTAGCTTGCAGAGTTTCTGGGTTAAAAAAGGTTGTCCCTGGGTCCAACTGAGTACCGCTTTCATCAGTTCCTGGGAGTTGGCAGATTTGACGGTTAATCCTTGGGTAATAGGTTCGGCTTCGTCTAAGCGAAAACCCGTCAGTTCAATCGCTTCTCCACAGTTGAACGGAAGACTATAGGCTTGGGAACGAATTAAATCTGTCGGCGACGCCACGCCTAAAATCGCAAAGGTGAGGCGATTATATTCCGGTTGATCGGCGCGATTATTATGACAAGCGCGAATTAAACCAAAAAAGTCATTCACAGAAAATGGCAAACGGAGAACACTATCGACTTCATCGACAAAGATGATTAATTTTTTTCCCAAAAGCGATTCATGTTTGAGGAGAACATCTTTAATAAATCGCACCAATCCCTGGGTACTGGATAAGCTTCCATAGTTGCACCACCAGCTATCAAAGTCGCCAATTTTATCCAGGAGATGAAAACTATCGGCTAGGGTATAGGTGATACTGCCATAAAATTCACTTGGCGTAATATCGGGACTAATAATTTCGGTCAAATCAATTGCAGCACAGGCAATTCCTTCCGACTGGAGTCGCGTCATGGTTTGCACTCGCAAGCTAGACTTCCCCATCTGTCGAGAGTTCAGGACATAACAAAAGAGTCCAGCTTTTAAGGCTGTATAGAGAGCGCGATCGGCTTGTCGCCAAACATAGGTGGGAGCATCAGCCGGGAGACTACCACCAACTTTATATTCATACATGCTTTACTGAATAAGTATTGTGGTGGGGGTAGGATGCAGGGGAATCCTGTAAAAACGTAGCCTGTTACGTCTGGAAGTAGGGGGAGCAAACTTCGAGTATTCTTGGGTGAATCCTCGATAAATCCATAATAATTGGTTGAAGCCTAGTTTTCCAAGGGATTTGTTTGTGTAGGCATCCTGCTCCTGTACCCAATAAAGACAGTACAATCGTTTTATGTCCATAGTGATTGGCTGTTAAGAGTTTTGAGGGCTTCAGGATGAGTCACTAAATAATCCTTGAGCCAGTCATAACCTCTGGCTAATAATTCCTCTAATCCTTCAACCATTAACTTGCTTGCTTGTCAGTTGGCAGAATCGGTTTAAGGTCAGAAACATTTGAGAGCGATTGGGGAACTTTGTTAGGTTCAAAAAACGTGATTTTCCCTTCAAAGAGACTCCTCATGCTCTTTTGAACACTGGTTAAGTTTTTTTCTGCTTCTTTCGTTACCTTAACAAGTCCCATATAGGTCAATAAGGCTGGACGAGACGACTCGCTTGTTCTATTGATTATCTCTACCCAAGGATTCAAGTAAATTTTCAAATCATCTTCATCAATTATCTTAGATTTTTTCATCACTTCAATTTGTTGTAGATAATCTAAGAATCTATCAAAATTGTCTCGAATAGCAGCCTCGACAAATTCAGGAACATTTTTTCTGGGAGTATCGATGTCTTTGTCTAAAAGTTCCTGAAATCTTTTTTTGCCTGCATTTAAGCTTGCCTTGATATTGGTTTCACTTAAAGCCTTTATCAAATCATTTTCTTCAATAATAACAAATCTGTTGATAGGCTTATTGGCCGTAGGAAACAATTCCACAAAGCAAACTTCATTATCCAACATCTTCCTAACATTTAGGGTTTCGCTTTGTGTTTCAAATTCTTTAAACTTTATGTCCAGAAACTCTCGGACTTTCCATCGTTGGTTTTTCTTGTATTCTCTGACACCATTTTGAACAGCCAAAGCAGCGAATAAGAGTGTAATTGGAGAAGATAAAGCATTGATTAAGTATGAATAGGATTCTATAGCATCTTTATGAGCATCTAAGAAATTTATATTGTGCTGAATAAAAGGTTGAAGCAAAACAGGATGTGTAGTGATAGTGGCAGTTGTTAAAGTGAAGCTTCCTAGTAGTGCTGTTGTTACCAGACTTGTGTATTTCATGTTCGTCATGTCTTTGTTATAGGTGAATGTTTTCTTGCTTAGGTTTAACTTTAAAGCCATCTATATTTTCTCTGAAATCGAGAGAGTGCCACTTTTCCTGATCGACCTCTATCTCTTCTGGCAGATTTATAGATCAGATGGCTTGAAAGCCTTGTCAATTGGGAAAAACCACCCTGTAGGAGTCAAGAAATTTGCCCCATAGAGAGTAGACAATTGCTAAATTGGCTATCAAGGCGGCAATTTACCCCACGTTTCACAGCCTCCCTTAACCGCGAATCCTCTGCCCCTGTCCGAACGTTCTGCCGTCCAAAACCCCATGCTTCGCTACGCCGATGCTATCGGCTGGACATACATCTCCCCCGATGAATGACAAAAGCAGTAGTTTAGGGGTAATACCCAATCCGCCTTTGGAACCCCTTTTTTGCCTTGGCGACTAGAAGTCGCAGCTACACAAACTTTCGTCCGCCTGCGCGGACTAGCTTATAAAGGGGGTGGCTAACCCGGATTTGGTATAAGAGACAAGAGATCGGGTGAAACCATCGCTAAGTAGGGTCTGCTGTAGGGAGTCTTGTGGTGGGGGTAGGTGTTAAGTATTAGGTATTAGGTATTAGGTTTTGGTTGCTCCAACAGAACGCAAGCCTGAGTGTGTTTTTTGACCCCCAATAGCTGTATTTCTTACACTTGGCTAACGGACAATACCGCTCAAAGCATTGATTGACGATATTCAAGAACGTAACTGTTCCAAAAAACCATTCAACTCTTGCACTAGCCAATCCTTCTCGCTTAACTTAAGATATTTACCGAAACGATGAGTGCGAACCCCTTCGACAATAGCACAAGACCGAATGGGTTGACCGTTTGAATTGTAGCGAATGTCTATCTCCAGTCTGTCAATATCTGCCGTTCGTCCCTTGCGCCAATATCTTAATCCCAGTATTTGCCACTGCAACTGAAAAGTTTTTTTATCAATTTTCAAGTAGATGTGACTGAGAAACTTGTCCCGAATGACGATTAATAAGGGTAGGATGGCGATTATAAAAGGCCACACACAAATTAGTCCAATAAATACTATTAGGGAACCCACCACCACATACCATGATAAGAATGGAATATCTACAAGGATATAGTCACGGTGTTTTTCCAAGAAGATACGATTACTTATTGATACAGGCGGCTCAATGAATGAATTTTGATCAGCGATTTCACCCTGTAACGCAATTAAAGCCTCCTGAGCCGAAGCAAATCGATCTTCAGCAACGGGTTCGAGCATTTTCTCTAACCAGTTCGCTAATTCTTCTGACTGTACCTGAGCGCGAAAATCAATCTTGAGGCGGCGTTGAGGTAAATCGCCTGGAGAACGATGAGTCACTAAAAATAATAAGGTTGCCCCTAAACCGTACAAGTCAGACGTAATATACCCTTGTCCTCGAAACTGTTCGGGTGCCATGTATCCATAGGTTCCGACAACTGTACTTCCTTGAGTCAGAGTGTTTCGATAAACATTTTGGACTGCCCCAAAATCAACTAAAAATACATTTCCTTTTTGAGCCAGAATAATATTTTGGGGGTTAATATCTCGGTGAATAACGGGAGGGTTCAAATTATGGAGATAGTCGAGAATTTCCAAAATTTGTCTGGCAATTTTGAGAACTTTGACCTCATCTGGTTGCCATCCTTGTTTGACTAATAGGGATAGAGACGTTCCAGGAGCTAATTCTTGGACAAGATAGAAACAGCGATTCTGGGGCGTTTCGACCTGAAAATAATCCAAATACTTGGGAATTGCCGGATGATTTAAACGGGAGAGAACTTTGGCTTCACGTTCAAAGAGTTCCAAGACTTTCCAGTCCGTCATACCTACTAAAGACAACGCTTTGAGTGCCACCTTTTGACCCGTTTTTTGGTCTTGCGCGGCGTAGGTTGTACCCGTTCCTCCACTACCCAGAATATTGATAATCTGATAGCGTTGAGCGATACAATCTCCTGGATTATGTCCGTTCATAATCATCCTCCGGTTTCAGGTGAGGATAACGCTGATGCAGGTGTTTCATAAAGGTGGTTACTTCCTCAACCACCCACTCCCGTTCCCGTTGAGAGATGAACTGGGCAAATTCAATTCGTTGATGGGACATTTGGGTAAAAAGTCGGCATTTGCGTACAGGTATTTTATACCGTTCGGATGTTTTGGTTAACTTGGTTTTTTCGGTATACTGGGTAATAATTTCGATCCAGTTAATATCTGCGGTTCGTCCCTGAATCGTTTTTTTGAACCCCAGTAGCGTCCACTGTAACTGAAAGTTTTTTGGGTTAATCTTGAGTTGAATGTGGCTGGCTGCACGCAACAGAATATTTAACACCGATAGATCATGTAGTATAAAGATAAGACTGATGTATGCCCCAACAAAGAGCCAGGGACGGATCACCAGGATCATCCGATAAAGGTGATTTGGGATAGCGATCGCGAAAAAGGCTAGTAATGTGGTTGGAATTAAGAGCAAACTCCATGCCACAGGATTCAAATACCCACCCGTTCCCCTAAACCCAGCCGGCGGAATTGTGAGTTCTAACTGTTCGTTTGTGGCGGTCAATGTAATCTGACTTCCTACTGGACGACGGCGATGTTCTACTATAGGCTGGATCAGGGTTTTGGGATTTTGCAAAGCGTTTAACGCTGCCCGAGCGGAGAGGAATCGATCCTCCACCACGGGTTCTAACATTTTGTCCAGCCAGTCGGCAAACTCTGGCGACACATTCACACGAGAACGAAAGTCAAGTTTTAACCGTTTCTGGGGTAAATCGGCGGGGGAACGGTGAGTGAGTAGAAATAGTAAGGTAGCAGCTAAACCATACAAATCAGAGGCGGGATAGGCTTGTCCTCGATCTTGTTCCGGTGCCATATAGCCAAAGGTACCAACCACAGTCATACCCTGGTTACGGCGATTCCAATAGGCATGACGTACTGAGCCAAAATCTACCAGAAACACCTGTCCATCCTCTCGGCGGATAATATTTTGGGGTTTGATATCGCGATGAATAATCGGGGGCGAAATGTGGTGAAGATAAATTAGGGTTTCTAGGATTTGGATGGCGATATCCTTTATTTCATCTTCTTGAGTATGCCAACCACTTTGAACCCAATCAAACAGCGATCGCCCCGGGGCTAATTCCTGAACAATATAAAATAAACGGGTTTGGGGAGTATCCACCTCAAAGTAGTCCAGGTAATTGGGGATAGCTGGATGATTGAGGTAAGATAGCACTTGGGCTTCCCGTTCAAACAGATCCAAGTCTTTCCAGTCTTTGATCCGGCGCAAGGACATTTCTTTGATCGCCACCCGTTGATTATTACTTTGATCTTGCGCCTCGTAGGTTGTCCCCGTTCCTCCCTGCCCCAAGATAGCTATGATACGATACCGTTGAGCAATGATATCCCCAGGCTGATGCGATCGCTCCATACAAAATTGCCCGAATTGATATCTTTATCATAAAGTCGTCATTAGTCATTCGTCATTGGTTATTGGTTATTCGCCTCAAATCTAAACGACAAGAGGGCGGGTTTTGTTGATAAGTTATCGGTATACCCATCAATTAAATGGCTAAACCCGCCCCTACAATACGATATAACTTTTGCCTCCTTCTACCCTTTTACCTGTCATTGGTCATTTGTCCTTTGTTGAGTTTTCCGAGGCTATCGCTGAAGCTAAACCCTGGGCGAGGTCAACAATATCGTCTTTCCGGGCAATTTGGTCACGCCATTCTTGGGGAATTTGTTCGACACCGTAATATAGTCCCGCTAATCCTCCTGTAACCGCCGCTGTGGTATCGGTATCTGAGCCTAAATTAACCGCTTTTAACACAGATTGGGCATAAGATGTACTGGTTAAAAAACACCAAAGTGCGGCTTCTAAGGTATGAACAACATAGCTTCCCGATTGAATCGCTTCCATGGGAAACTGGGCGATTTCTCCATCTAAGATTCTGGCGAATTTATCGAGTTCTGAGGTATAGGGGGGTTGATTGTAAATCTCCTGAATTCTTTGAATTCCTTTAAAATAAGCGGGTTCTGGATCATCCCGTTCTAATAATCGAATTGCTATACTGATATAAATCCCACATGCCATCTGAGAACGGAGATGGGCATGAGTAATGCTAGAAACCTGATGGACTCTTTTAATCAATTCAGGAAATTCTAGAGATTGATAATAGAAAGCCATGGGCAGAATTCGCATCAGTGAACCATTGCCATTACTCATTTCATCCGTACATCCTGACTCTAAGGGTGAAACCTGATCCCAACGCAGGTGGCGCAGGGCTGTAGCTGTCGTCATCCCAATATCGAAAACCGTTCCGTGAGGCGTCCAATAGTTTTGATCATGCCAACGACAAAACGATTGTGCGATCGCGTCGAGGGAAAATCCCTGACAGAGGCTTTCGGCTAAACAGAAAGTGAGAGAACTGTCATCTGACCAAGTTCCTGGGGGCTGATTATAGGTTCCATAGCCCTGCATAGAGGTGACAGGCTCGCGCAGGCGTTCCTCCCTTGTGGTAAATTCCACAGGTACGCCCAAGGCATCGCCAACACAGACTCCTAGAAGTCCAGCTAGAATTTGAGCATGGCTTATCTTCATCAATCATTGCCTCCAAACTTGAGAAGCTTAAAAAAGGTGGGCTAAGCCCACCCCACAACGATGACATATAAAAAATGATCTATCATCAATCAGCTCATTAATGAGTCTTCAAACCACTCCAAGTTTTATTCTGTCTTACTTTGACACGCCGTCTCTGTATTCTGATCAGGCTTTAGGCTGGCTCTTTACTCATTACGACATCTCCTTCTGGAGTCTTTTTCGAGGCTGAGTCATCGAAAAACTTGAGGTAGAAAAAGCCAGCGACTAACGCACCCAAAATTGGGGCAACCCAGAATAACCAGACTTGCTGAAACAGTTCAACACCCGCAAAAATAGCAGGTCCTGTACTCCGGGCTGGATTGACCGACGTATTGGTTACAGGAATACTAATCAAGTGAATCAACGTCAAGGCTAAACCGATAGCAATGGGAGCAAAACCTTGAGGCGCCCGCTGATCTGTTGCTCCTAAGATAACCATCAAAAAGATGAACGTCAGCAACACCTCGGTGAGAAAACAGGCAAACAGGGAATAGCCGCCCGGAGAATGAACCCCAAAACCATTGGTGGCAAAGGGATTTGAGCCAGTCATCTCAAAACCGATTCGCCCACTGGCAATGACAAACAAAACCGTGGACGCTGCGATCGCACCCACAACTTGTGCGGCAATATAGGGGAGTAATTCAGCCCCCGGAAAGCGTTTTGCCGCCCAAAGACCAAAGGATACAGCCGGGTTAAAGTGTCCCCCGGAAATCGGACCTACGGCGTAAGCCATGGTTAACACCGTCAAACCAAAGGCGAGGGAAACACCCACCAAACCGATACCCAAGGGATTGCTCCCTTCACCATAAGGAAATGCAGCGGCAAGTACAGCGCTACCACATCCTCCGAAAACGAGCCAAAACGTGCCGATCAACTCGGCGATACTTCGCTTTACCAAATTCATAATTAATGCTCTATTAACTGATTCAGATAGTATCAGAAGTAATCCCTATGTTTAATTAGACTTATGCTTTTACTTGGTTCTAGGCGATAAGCCGTGCTAATAAAACATCGGTTTAGTAATCGGAGCATCTACTTCAATTGTCTAAAAATGGTAACAAAAGCGATACAAAATCTCCTATCTACGGATCAAAAAAAGGTGAGCTACGCTCACCCGAAAACCCTAACATCACCAATCAGCCAATTAAGAGTTACGGCGCGACTCAAAATTGAACGGTTCAGAATCCAACTGTTCGCGATCGCCAACTATGGAGCGAATCCCCTCAATCGTCGCCGGAATCGCACGGGGGTCCATAAACATCACCTTACTACTATCACTACTGCCAATCTCTTTACCCATCTCTAGGTAATTCTGTGCCAGTAAGAACTGCAGGGCATCACGGGCAACGGGGTCACCCTTAAGCGTCTTCGCCACAATTTGCAGCGCCTCTGAAGTGGCTTGCGCCCTGAGAACTTGCTGCTGGCGTTCGGCTTGAGCTTTGAGGACAATCGCCTTTTGCTGCGCCTCGGCGTCTAAAATCGCTGCCTTTTGTCGCGCTTCCGCATCGAGTACTCGGGCTTCCGCGTTCCCTCTGGCGCTATTAACCGCCGACTCCCGTTCCCCTTCAGAGGTGAGAATTGCCGCCCGTTTTCGCCGTTCGGCGGACATTTGCAACTCCATTGAGTCTTGTACCGCTTTAGAAGGCACAATGTCTCGCAATTCTACCCGTGTCACTTTCACACCCCAGGGATCAGTCGCAATATCTAGTTCCCGCAGCAGGGTTTCATTAACTTCAGATCGCGCCGTAAAGGTTTGATCCAGTTCCAGTTTGCCCATTTCTGAACGAATCTGCGTCAGCACTAAATTCACCATTGCCGCTTGCAGATCTTCTACCTTGTAGTAAGCTTTTTCCATATCCATGATCCGCCAATAGACCACGGCATCTACGCTGATGGAAACATTATCGCAAGTGATGCATTTTTGGGGAGGAATGTCAAGGACTTTTTCCCGAATTGTTTCCTTAAATACAACGCGATCCAGAACCGGAACCATAAGATTCAAGCCGGGTTCCAGCTTTTTGCCACTGTATTTCCCCAATCGTTCCACTAATGCTTCATTCCCTTGATTAACAATCTTAATGGAGCTAGCCATCGTGGAACCGCCAAGCACCAAAATAATCAACCACGCAAATATATCCATGTTATTACCTCCTAGAATTTTAATTGTCTGCCACCTCTAAACAATGGCAATTATTTCTCAAACCGCTAAGTTAAGCGTTAACAACAATATCCACAATCCGCCAAGACCGCACAGCGTCTACGTTAATGGAAACATTATTTAAAATTTAGTAAGGGACTAGATTTTGAGGAACAACGATGAGTGTATTGCCTTGACGGCGAACGACATAAACGTTTTGGTTGGGTGCGATCGCGGCTGTTTCATCGTCACAACGCGCTTGCCAGGAATTCCCTTCATAGAGAATGCGTCCCGTCTCTCCGGGGGGAATTTCGGTCAAGGTACGGGCTTCCACAGCGTCGAGACGTTTCGCCACCTTAGCCGCCGGGAGAATACGTCGAGATGCAACAACCAGCGCCGTGGATAGCGCCAACCATAGCACCACTTGCACCGGAAACAGGGGAATAATTAACGCCACCAGCGCCACGACTAAAGCGCTAATTCCCATGGTAAAGGCGACAAATGCCGTAGGGACAAATAGCTCCACCAGACAAAGCATTGAGCCTGCCAGGAGCCAAAGTAGGGAAGGATTGAGTGACATATAAAAATCCAGTGTATCCTGGGTTGAAAGCCTTTTATTCTAGTTTAATTCGCTATCGAGGCAGAGCAGGGTTCTCCGGGGCTGGTTTTACCGAAACGTTCTGTAAATATTTGATAACATAACTAAACTTTTTTAGGGAAGGAGGAGCAGATGAGTCTAGACACAGAGCCATCTTTTTATAAAATTCGCCGGGAAAACCCCATCCCAAAAGTGGGTGGGGATGAGAGGCGAGGCAGGCTCAGGGGTTCGATACCCCGTCGCCTGCCAATAATCTATCGGGGTGACAGTTAGCCTCTGTGTTTGTGAGTCTCGATGTATTTTCTTTGCTTATACCACTAAAACATATAAGTTTTTGTGCTAATCTAAGTCGATCAAGGATTTTGGAGGTAAAACCGTCAAGCGTACCGTCTCCATCCCCGTCAACTTACCCCATAAAAGGTTTCTGCCTCTGATGGGGTTTTGTGCTGACATTTTTAATCAGCACGTTGATTGGGCGTTGAAAGAACGAACGTACAACAAAAACAAGGCTCATAAGGCAATGTATGCTGATTTGAGATTGCAATATCCCAATGTACCATCGGCACTCCTACAAACAATTCGGGATAACGCAATGGAAGCAATTAAGGCAACTAAATTCAAGCACCTCCCTCGAAAGAAGCCGACATCGGGGTTGCGTTATGACAAGCGCACCATGACAC
>NZ_JAVJZI010000195.1:0-7486 GCF_040223135.1 Coleofasciculus sp. G3-WIS-01 | reverse complement strand
GTATGGTTGCCTCAATCTCCTTTCGGGTAAAGTTAGCTTCGCCAATGTTATCGGTCGGTAACTATCCAAAAAGCACTGTTTCAGTGACCTTAAAACTGTTTAACTTTTCGGTTCTAGAGCAGTAGACTAGCGGGAGCATCTGCTGGTAGGTCTTGAACACTTGCCGATAACGTAGTCAGTTAAGACTTAAGCTGGTCAGAATGGCTTGTTAGATTTCTCTTTCAAGCCTCATGCCTTTAGGCTGAGGTTCCTGACCCTGATTTGATGCTTCACGCTGCACCCGTTCTGGACGCCCCATACCCGTTGTCATGGCATAATGTTGGGCTAACAGTCGCAACCATAGCGCGGGATAACGATTTTCAATCCACGGTTGTAAGCGACGAATCAGATTAGGGAACCACCCTTTAAGGAATCCACTCACTATAGCATTTCCAGTAAACGTGAAGTAGCTCTTGAGCCAACGTAAGAAATCCTTTGCCCCTGCCATGTCCCAAATCCAAAAAATCAGGGCAGGATTACGTCTAGCTGCTTTTAATGCCAGTCGGTTGAAGGTTAACCAATCGAAACGGTCTTTAATAAAGGTATCAGCAACCTCTGGCGGTTCATCAGCTAAAAGCCCAAAGAAGGTATTCAGCATGGCGTTAACCCGTTGGGGAGGCAAATGACGCCAGGTTGGCACCATCATACCTTTGGAAAAGAGCCAGGTGACTGCAATATTGCTTTGATGAGCGCGAATTTGGTTTAAATCTTTGGCACTCAAGAGATTATGCCGCAGGGCGGTATCGAGTAAGTCGGTTAAGCGCTCCAGATTCCGAACCAGGGAACCAAATCCGGTAAACACCAGAGGCGATTGCAGGGAAGCCGCATCCCCAATGGCAACCAGCCGATCAAACGCCACCGTGCGATCGCGACTATCTAGGCTAAAATGTCCGGGAATATAGCCGAATGTGGGTTTCTTCCACTGGAGCTTTTCCATGTCGCAGCGGCGGTATTCAGGTAAAATTGTAAAAAAGTCTTCATACATTTCTAATAAAGAGCCAGGGTTCTCAGGATGCACCTGATGGTAGTGGAACAAATAGATTGTCAGTTCCTCCCCTGCTCCCGGAAACAGTTCCCAAATCAACTGCCGTCCCCGGGAGATGTCGCCGTGGCTATTGAGAACGTCTCCATAGTTAGAATCCCACACCCCAGGATCAAACCCACTGGCAATTACTGCACCGACGGTGGGGCAGACGCTATCAAACGCCCTGCCACCATTCAGTTGCCAAGCGATGGGGGAAGCGGTACCCATGGCATCGACTAAAAGCCGTCCTATGGCTTGTCGGGGGGTTTTGCTGGGCAGATGCTTGAGACTGACGACAACTTCCTCTGGAGTCATCTCCGCCCGGATAAACTCCATCTCATCCCAGATGTCGCCGCCGGCTTTTTGTAACTTTTCTCCACATAATTGTAACAATTTCTCTGAATCAATTGCCAGATTCAGTACCGTTGGTGTATGTAATACAGGTGCTTTTAGATGAGGAGGGTTGTTGCCATCAAAGAATTTGTTGAAGCCATCGATATATTCTCTAGCGATCATGGCTTCAAACTCATCGGGGGTAAATAACCCCAAATCGATGAGACTCTCAAACTCAGCCCGGGAAATATTCCACTCTCGGTTCATGCGCCCAAAGGGTAAGCGTTCTACCAGTAGGACTCGATACCCCCGTTGTGCCATCACAGCGGCGTGAATGACTCCCAGGGCGCCACCGATATAAATTAGGTCATAGGTGGACTTTGAGCGGCTGCTTCCTCGAAGCTGTGTTGGTTCCTCGGTTGTCTTAAACACAACTTGTTTAGGCTGTTGTGGATATAGCACTCCTTCGCGCCATCGTTTCTCCCACCAATAGACGCGGTTGAGGTCATATTCCCCTTTGGGCATTTTTTGGAAGAAATGAACCGTCTGGGGATAATAGGGCGCGAGCGCCTCAAAGATAGACTGTTGGGATAAATCAACCTCTGGGGGTTCAGGATAGTGGTAGGGAAACTTACTGCGTAAATCCGCAGTCAGCTTCTGGAGCAATTTCCGTTCGAGAGCGATCGCGCGATCGCAACCGCGAAAGGCTTTCAAGTACGTGGTTCGCTGCACCGACCAAACAAAAATGGAGATTTCCGGAATCGGAAGCCTTATCGGTGTAGATGAATTGGCTAAAGGCGCAGGTTCAATTTGTACCAGGATACCATCAGGGGTTATAGTTTTCTTCCCCAGCTCAAAGTGCCAGTCCTGCTGCAACCAGGTGCGAACAGTGTCGGTGTCGGGGTTCGGTATTTCTACGTAGAGCAGTTCTTTCATCGGAGTGATCTGATTCGCTGAGGAATTAGGCAAGATAACGGAGGTGAGCTGAAGCAAAATAAGCTACACTTCCGGATACTGATTGGTTTAATATTAGTAAAAAAAGTTTACACTCTTCTCATTTTTAGTCAATTAGGGTGCTTTTGTTAACTCACCATGAATTATCCCATCCCAGTTAGTCCTCAAGAAATGGCGGCTCTCCGTCAAAAACCAGTGAATGAAGAATTAGTGGCTGCGGCAATTGCCGGTGTCATTCAGATTGCTCGTTCTCAGGGACAGTCCCTAGACGAGCTTACCGCCGAAGTGCTTGCAGAAGATAGTGTCTTAGATCAGGCACAACGCCGCTGGCTTAGTGATATTGTCGCCCAAGCCTGGAACATTCTGCCATCCATAGAGGCGGTAGAGAGTATTCCAGTTTCTTGAAGATGTCAAGCGGTGTCAATCATCGCTTGTCGTCAGGTTAGGCGTCAGGTTGCTCCCACGTCCTAGCCGTCCCCTACAGAGTCTGTGCGTAAGTCCTACCCCAGGCGTCGTTTTACACTATCCGGACGGCTATTCGGGATAAAGGATTTTTCTTTATTGAGTGAAATATATCTTGATTAAAGATTTAATAAAAAATTAGCAATTGAGGGAATTATCGGACAGCTTCAGGAACTGGCTAAGCTAGCATTAGAGTAATCTGGTTAACCCCAACGTTATGTTTAAAGCCCGCACTCTGATTAAATTCCTGATCATTTTTTTGCTGACGGTCTTTATTTTAACATTTAACTGCCTTCACTATTTTATTTTCGGGGTATTCAATATTCTCGGTCAAGACTCTCTAGCAGGAAATCAGTACAATTACGGAGAAGTTTTGCAGAAAGCGGTCTATTTTTATGATGTGCAGCGTTCCGGCAAACTCCCTGCCAATAATCGGGTGGAATGGCGGGGGGATTCAGCATTAACTGATGGTGCGGATAATGGGATTGACCTAACTGGAGGCTGGTATGATGCAGGCGATCATCTAAAATTTGGCTTTCCCATGGCAGCTTCAACCACACTTCTGGCTTGGGGAGTCATTGAATACGAAGACGCATATAAACAAAGTGGTCAATATAACGCCATGCTGGATAATTTGCGCTGGGTTAATGACTATTTTCTTAAAGCCCATTCTGCACCAACGGTGTTGTGGGGTCAGGTGGGTAAAGGGAGTTTAGATCATGATTGGTGGGGGGCGGCGGAGGTGATGCCGATGGAGCGTCCTTCCTATAAAATTGATAGCACTTGTTCGGGTTCGGATTTAGCAGGAGAAACCGCCGCCGCGATGGCAGCTTCGGCAATGGTTTTTCAAGAAACTGATGCGAATTATGCCCAAACGTTGCTAAAACATGCCCAGGAACTCTATGACTTTGCCGAGCAATATCCGGGCAACTATTCGGATTGTATCACTGAGGCAGCGGAGTATTATAAATCCAGTGGTTATACTGATGAACTGGTTTGGGGCGCTGCATGGCTTTATCGAGCAACCCAAGCGCCAGATTATTTACAGAAAGCTGAAAGGTATTATGAGCAGTTAAGGGATCAACCTAATGCAACTCTCGCCTATAATTGGACGCATACCTGGGATGATAAATCTTATGGGAGTTATGTATTATTAGCTGAATTAACCGGGAAAAACAAGTATCGACAAGACGCAGAACGCTGGTTAGACTATTGGTGCGATCGCTGTCAGTGGAAACACGTCTCCTATACTCCAGGGGGACTTGCTTGGCTGGATGAATGGGGTTCGTTGAGATATGCAGCAAAAACGGCATTTTTAGCCTTTATTTATGGGGACTCCGTAGACTCGGCTTGGACGCGACGAAAGTATCATGCCTTTGCCGAACGGCAGATTAATTATATGTTAGGCTCTAATCCAGATCAGCGGAGTTATGTAGTCGGATTTGGCAATAACCCACCGAAACAACCCCATCATCGGACAGCACATGGTTCTTGGGCAAATAGTAAAGAAATTCCGGAAGAAACGCGACATATTTTGTATGGAGCCTTAGTTGGTGGACCGGATCAGCAGGATAATTTTATCGATGAACGGTCTAATTTTAAGATGACTGAAGTGGCGACAGATTATAATGCCGGATTTACCGGCGCCGTGGCGAAACTCTATCAGAAGTATGGGGGTAATCCCTTAGCCAATTTTCCGCCAACCGAACCACGAGACGATGAATTTTTTGTTGAGGCGCAAGGGAATCAACTCAGTGATAATTTGATGGAGGTTCAAGCCACCGTTTATAACCAATCCGCCTGGCCCGCCCGGATTATTCCTAATTTATCATTTCGGTATTTTATTGATATTAGTGAGGTGATTGAAGCCGGAGGAAACCCAAAGGATATCCAAGTCAATACCAGTCCGGAATCAGGAATAACGGTATCTGGACTCACGCCTTGGCAAAATTCGCCAACGATTTACTATATCCAGGTGGATGTAGACGGAACTCAACTTTATCCTGGGGGAGAAGCGTATTATCAGAAAGATGTCCAGTTTCAGGTAAATACACCAACAGGTATCTGGACTATGAATAATGACTGGTCATACCCAGTAGAACAAGCCGGGAATGGCAAGGGCATTCATATTCCGGTTTATAATAGTGGAAAATTAATTTTTGGAATTGAACCGCCAAAGGAGGTATAAAATCAAATATAGGGGCGATTACCTTGTCTAGATGAACAACTCCAGAAACAGGGCAGGTTTATATACGTTACCCGTTTTGAAGAGCATGTTATCGGTAAAACCCGCCCCTACAGACCATCGGGTTGCCCTCTTCTCAAACCCTTGTGTCAGAACGTGTTTTTCAGGAATTAAAGGTGCGTCTACAGATTAAAATCTGTAAATAAATGGGATGGAATGATGCCATGAAAATCGATAGACGTTTTTTCCTCGGTTGGGCAATATCAATGGCTTATGGATTCTGGGCTAAAGGACAAGCGCAATCGGTAAATTTAGATAATCTAACTAAACTGTTGATTAATCAAGTCGGATATTCGCCAACCCGTCCTAAATTAGCCTTTTTACTCAATTCCCCTCATTCAGTCACCAATCCAGTCCAATTAATTAACGTCCGTAATAACCGCCCCGTATTCGAGGTGGAGTTATCAGCACCGATGCAAGATGCAGCCAGTCAGGATAATATCCAAGGGGTTGATTTTACCGCATTCAACCGTCCCGGACGCTATTACCTGAAATCTGGAGATATTCAGTCTTATCCCTTTGATATTGGTCAGGATATTTATCAGGATGCCTTCAATACAATGCTGCGTTCCTACTATTTACAACGCTGCGGGGTAGCCATACGAGATTCTATCAATGGGATTGGTCATTCTCCCTGCCATTTAAATGATGGCACCTTTGCTCATACCGATGATATGCATCGGGCGGGTGAAATGAAACGCGCCCAAGGGGGTTGGCATGATGCAGGAGATTTTGGCAAATATGTAGGACCAACGGCGGTAACTGTGGGTCGTTTATTAAGTTTATATGAGCAATATCCATCGTTATTTTCTGACCGCCAATTAATGATTCCCGAAAGTGGCAATGGCAGACCCGATGTGCTGGATGAAATCAAGGTAGGATTGGATTGGATGGTGACCATGCAACGGCGTGATGGTGCGGTTTATCGGAAGCTTTCGGGGAAAGAATGGCCCCCCATGATTCTACCGAATGAAGATATCCAAACTCGCTATATTTATGGGATTTCTACACCAGAAACGGCGAAATTCGCCGCCGCGTTGGCAATGGCGGCGCGAGTGTATTCAGCTTATGATGTGTTATTGGCGAAGAATTATTTGAAAGCGGCGCAAAAAGCTTGGGAATTTTTGCAAAGTGAACCTTCTATGCGGGTGGATTGGGTTGAGGGTGATGATAGTGGTTCGGGGAAATATTTGGCTGGAGAGTGGGATACGGAAGCCTCGTTAACGACGGATAAAGATGACCGTTTTTGGGCGGCGGCGGAATTGTTGATTACGACAGGGGAGGCAAGTTTTGCTGAGTATTTAGAGCAAGAGCTTCCTGAGTTGTCTTATACTCTATTTGAATGGAAAGATCCCTCAGCCTTGGGGATGGCAGATTATCTGCTGCAACCGCGTCAGCAAGGTTCAGAGAATCTGAAGGCGCAAATGAAGCAGAAGTTATTGGAACGGGCAGATCGTTTGCTGGAGACGGTGAATGGTAGTGGTTATCGCTTGGCAATTGATAAGTTTATCTGGGCGTCTAATAAGATGGTGGCGGAGGAGGGGATTACCTTGTTTTATGCCTATAAATTAACTGGAAATCAAGGGTATTTTCAGGCGGCGGTAGATCAGTTGGATTATTTGTTAGGACGCAATCATTTTAATCTATCCTTTGTTACGACTGTGGGGTCAAATTCAGTCCGCAATGTCCATCACCGAGTTGCTGTAGCGAAAAAAACGGTGATTCCAGGGTTAATGGTAGGGGGGGCGAATACAGAAGCCCAGGATGAAATTGCCCCGAAAGGATTGGGTCCGCTAAGTTATTTAGATGATGAGCGATCTTATGCCACGAACGAATATGCGATTGATTATAATGCCTCCGCGATCGCACTGATGGGGATGGTGATGACGGAAGGTTAATAGTTGCGCTGTCTTCGCGATCGCATCCCGTTGATGAGGATAACAATATCACAATCCCGTAGGGGCGCACCGACGTGCGCCCTAACCGAAAAAAAGCTGGGCGGTTAGAAACCGCAGCTACACAAACTTGCACCCGCCTGCGCGGGTTAAAATACCCGTGCGATCGCATCCCGTTGAGGAGGATAACAATAGCCCCTACATTATTTGGGGATGGTGGGTTGAGGGTGTTTTTTGGGTTGGTTGCGGTGGTGAGGGCGGGTTTTGTTGTGGCGTTAGGGGTTTATGTTGTTGTGTTTTCGCCTAAACCAGCCCCTACATTATTTGGGGATGGTGGGTTGTGGGTGTTTTTTGGGTTTGTTGCGGTGTTGAGGGCGGGTTTTGTTGTGGCGTTTGGGGTTATTTTTGTTGAGTTCTCGACTAAACCCGCCCCTACATTATTTGGGGATGGTGGGTTGAGGGTGTTTTTTGGGTTGGTTGCGGTGGTGAGGGCGGGTTTTGTTGGGGCGTTAGGGGTTAATGTTGTTGAGTTAG
>NZ_JAVJZI010000194.1:0-18030 GCF_040223135.1 Coleofasciculus sp. G3-WIS-01 | reverse complement strand
GTTAAGAGAGTAGGGATCATCAGTACACCAAACCAGCCGATATACAGGCGGTTTTCGGTGGAGGTGACCCACTCGCAGAACCGATCCCACAAGGATGCGGATTCGCGACGTTGTAATGTGGTTGTCATGGTTCGGATGATTGCTATCGACTTGTTAAGTCAAATGAATGATTATGTCTACTACTTTACAGAGAACGTTAAGGTTTGTAAAGGAAATGAGGATTAGCGTTCCTGACTGCATCGATAAGTTTTAGTTATAAGGTGGGCGATCGCACAGAAGCTACTTGGCTTGATTGGGTATCGCCTCCCCCGGTTGAGGAGGGAGGGAGCCAGGGATAATAGGCAGTATGTTTATGGTGCTGCGGCTCCAGATTTTCGGAAGAATTGCCAGGGCAAGCTCCAATTAGATGACAGCGGTCAAGCCATCCCCATACCTGATGGACGCGATGAGGTGTTCACGGCATGGTTAAGCCGCGATCGCGATCGGGCTGATTCAGAATCGGTGTCCACGGCTCATAATAATAGTATTTATATTACCGTTCAAGCGATGGGTGAAGGCTCCCACGCTCTTTAGCTGGGAGATGAAACCGAGCGAACCGTCTAGGTAGCGAATTTATTCGCCAGTCAACGTATCGCGGGAGTCCCCACCCTCAGCGTTAGCAGGGTGGGGAGGGATAGCGGATTGCCGGAGGAACGAAGGCAATCAATCTTGAGGTGCTTCTTGGGATTTAATGTAAGCTTTGACTCTCTCAATGGGAGCGCCACCAGTAGAGGCAACATAATAAGAGCCTGACCAAAATGCTGACTTGGTATAAGTTTTTGATAGTTCCACAGCAAAGTCTTTTCGGATGATGCTCCCCCTGAATGTGCTAGATTAATGCTAACAGGAGGAAGCGGTAATGCCAACAAGACGTGTAACTTTTCGGCTATACCCCAATAGAAAGCAAGAGCAGACATTGCGGTATCACCGTAAGTTGCACAAGGATTTGTACAACGCTGCTGTTTGTAATCGGTTCACCCAATACCAAAGGTTTAATCACAAAATTGACTATTTTGAGCAGCAAAACTCTTTGCCTGCTTTCAAAGAAGTTTGGGTGGAATACAAAGAATGTAACTGCATGACCCTGCCAGCTACTTTAAAACGTGTCGATTACGCATTTAATCGGTGGTTTAAAGGGTTAGCTAAACGTCCTAAATACAAGGCAATTAAGCATTATTCTGGCTGGACATATCCGAGTAAAACGGGCTGGAAAGTACACACAACGGGTGATAACGGTTATCTGGAATTAGCCAAAATTGGTTCTATCCAGATGCGCGGCAAAGCCCGGATTTGGGGAACTCCGACAACTTGTACTATTGTTTATCGCAATGGCAAATGGTACGCCAGTATAACCGTTAACCTAACCGAATTACAGGCAGCGACAAGGCAGACGGATTTTGGCTCAGTTGGTATTGACTTTGGCTGCAAGTCGGCATTGGCAATAACCGATGGGGAAAATCATTCTTTCATTGAAGCCCCTAAGTTTTTGCGAAAAGCTGAGGCAAAGATTAAACATCTTTCTAAGGGGAAGCGTCGGAAAAGACCTCCTAACAGAAGGAAAAACAGAAGGGTTCTAGACGGTGGAAAAAGACCCAAGCTAAAATTAGCAAAGTAACTCGTAAGGTAGCTAATCAACGCCAAAATTGGGTACACCAAGTAGCAACAGACATTGTTCGCTGTAATAGCTTCGTTGCTACAGAAAAACTAGAAGTCTCTAAAATGACCCGCCAAGCTAAAAAAGGTAAGCGCAAAAAGCAAAAAGCCGGACTAAACAAATCCATTTTAGATGTGGGCATGGGAATGCTAAGGTCAGCGATTGAATACAAAGTGAGAGATGTGGGTGGGGTTTTTATCGAGGTTCCTACCCGCAAAGTGAAGCCGTCTCAGACCTGTCCTAACTGTGGAAATCAGCAGAAAAAGACCTTAGACGAAAGAGTCCATCATTGCCATAAATGTGGATTTACAATGGATCGCGATTTAGCCGCCGCTTTGGTAATGCTTTTGTGGGCACTAGGAAAGCTACCGGGGTTTGGAACGAGGATGGTAGACGCTGATGTCTCTAGCTCTACTTCAGAAACCCGTGAGCGCAAGCAAACGGGAAACATGAAGCAACTAGGGCAGATGAAGCGTCGAAAACGCAAACTTACTGGTCTGGTTGTAGAAACAAGGGACCTCAACGAAGTAGGTCTGGGTAGTTCATTAAATTGTTTCAAACCCGATTTACCTGACAATTAAACGATTAATAATCACAATTATATGACTTCTGTCAATACTAATTTATACCTAATTTTAGAAAACCTAGGTTTCTTTATCGTTGCCACTGGGTTTACGGCAATTGTCGGCTGGGCGTGGCGGAAGGCTAAACCGTTCACTATTCCTGAACCCTTGCCCGGATGGTTCAAAATTTGGTTTGGCACAGTTCAAGTTATCGGCGTCTTGGTTCCCCTAGTCGTTATGCTTCTCTGGGGTGTCTGGTGGAACTATTCTACGGTGTTAACTGTACTTGCCTCCTATTTTTTGATGCTAGGATTACAAGTTTTATCGGAGATAATCACATTAAAACAGTTTCAAAAGGTTAAATAATTAGATCCCCAACTTCTTGAAGAAGTCAGGGATATTAAGTTGAATGGTACTGACTGATATGCTGGTGGGCAGTGCCCACCCTACGATATATTAAGGGTTTCGGTAAGCCAAAAATGCACACTTTTCAGTGCCATTCATCTTACGTTTAGTGATCGTGGTGATGATGATGATGATGACTCGATGCCAATTCCGGATTAACCGCGATCGCACTTTCGCTTAAAAGCGCTTCAATCTGAGGATTTGCCCAATCTGCCACCATGGCTAAAAAGTCAGGATGATCATTGACACAGGGCATCTGTACATAAGTCACATTAGGGCTACGATGCTCTAAAGCGTGGATGATATGATGAACATCCAGCAAGGTTTCATGATTTTCTGTGGCAAAGCCAATCGGCATAAATACGATCGCTTTTGCCCCTAAATCAATCAGATTCTTCGCCGCTAACTCAGCATTGGGCTGTGTCCACTTAATCAGAGGGGTTTGGTGATTGAGCCAACCTACGGAAATGAGGGGATACTTATAAATCAGCTTCTCCCGTACCCGTTCATAAAGCGCCTCACTTTCCATGATGCCCGAGGTAAACCCCTTTGCCTCGTGGGGACAGCCGTGGTTCATCAGGACAATGCCAATTTGAGAGGGTAAGTAGGCGCAGGCTAAATCAGCCGCGATTTTTTCCTCTACCATTTGCGCCATCAAGTTAATGTAGGCGGGTTCGTTGTAAAACGAGGGGATATAACGTTGTCCTTTGATCCAATGTTCGTCGCCCTCGGTCAAATGGACTAAGGCATTATTCACCTGTTCGACAGCAATCCCACTGGTGAAGATAGAATCAACGACGAGTAGAGGATAGATCAGGAGTTTATCAAAGCCTTGGGCTTTAATCTGCTCTAGCACCTGTTCCGGTAAAAATGGAGCGCAGAAGTTAAACGCCTTAAAGACTTGTACGCGCTCGCCCCATTTTTCTTGCAGGCGTTTTTCAATCCCCGCCCGTTGATCCTCAAAAATCTGGTTGTGGGGGGAGATGAAGTTGTTGTGTTGATGTCCCCACTCATGGAAATCAAAAATGGCTAACAGTTTGGCTAAGGGGGGATACACCCAGGTGGGTACAGGCGCAAACTTAGCGGTTAGTAAGTTTAAGGCTTGCTCATTATAGTTGGCAAAGTCTTCGTAACTTTCGACTTCCCCGTAACCCATGAGTAAGACAGCAACGCGATCGTCGCCTTCTGGGTTAGATGTGGGTATTGATTGGACTTTTTCAGGAGTGGCAACCACAAGACTATCCTATCAATGATGGAACATTCACTGGGGTCTGTTCCGAGGGTGGAATCAATACTCCCCAGTTAACCTTAGGGTAGCATCCCCTGTAGGGGGATGATTCACCTGTCTCGCTACAATTAATTCATCTGAAGCAATACGCTAATCAGGGGTAGCAAAAAACTAATGCATGAGCAAGAGCCGAAAAATTGGCATCAAAAGACCTGGGTGAGAATCCTGATACTTGTCTTTGCTGTGCTGATCGCGGGGGGGCTTTACCTGATTTCTATCCGCATCGCCACTCAAAGACCTCGAACTGTTCCGGCTACACCAGACACCTAAGGCTTAGAATGATTGAACCATCTTGTCAACGGAGAGGGAGGGATTCGAACCCTCGTTAGAGTTTCCCCTAAACAGCATTTCCAGTGCTGCGCCTTAAACCGCTCGGCCACCTCTCCAGGAAGTTTATTATGATTTGTGCGAGACTTAACAGTATCAAACTTAGCACACAATCTGTAATTATACACGAAAGGAATGACTCGATTCTATAAAATTACCATTCACCATCGCCAAACCAACACCCAACAGACCCTAGAAGTTCCCAGCGATCGCTACATTCTACAAGCCGCAGAAGACCAAGGGGTAGAACTTCCGTTTTCTTGTCGCAATGGCGCTTGCACCACCTGTGCGGTACGTGTTCTCTCCGGTGAAATCTATCAACCGGAGGCGATGGGACTGTCTCCATCGCTGCGCCAAAAAGGTTACGCGCTTTTATGTGTGGGTTATCCCCGTTCCGACTTAGAAGTCGAAACCCAAGACGAGGATGAAGTCTACGAACTCCAGTTTGGGCGCTATTTTGGTAAAGGCAAGATTCGGTTTGGATTGCCCTTAGATGAGGACTAGAACAAACAACACTCACCAGTATCCGCACTCCCCCCTGATAGATCCCCCTTCCGTCCCCCTTAAAAAGGGGGAAACCAGCGGATGCTTTGCTTCGATTTCTCCGGGGGGCTGGGGGGGATGGAAACGTCCAACAGCTAACGTTAACAGCAATACAGCTTATCCCAACCGCCTCATCGCCCTCCTGATTGGCTGTGGTTTCCTCTTACTGGGGGGATGTCAATCTAAAAAAGTTCCTCCTGGTATCCCTGTACAAGTCCAACAGGTTGTCAGTGGACAAACCATTGAGGTATTAGATACCACCCAACAACCCGCCTTAATTGTACGAGTGCGGTTAATTGGTATAGAAGCACCAGATTTGAGACAACAGCCTTGGGGAACGGCGGCTAAAACTCGTATTGAGCAACTTATCGGTGAAACGAGGGGTCAGCAATTGATACTGCAACCTGTTTTCTTAGAACCCGATGTGCAAACCAAAGATAGTTTTGGTCGCTGGTTAGCCTACGTTTGGCATGATGGAGTCATGATCAATGAACAACTGGTTAAAGAAGGATATGTCCTCGCGACGCCGCGATCGCCGAATAATAAATATGATGAACGTCTGATCCGCGCTCAGGAATACGCCAGGATTATGGGATATGGTATCTGGAACCCGGAACAACCCCTACGCTTGACCCCGGCTGAATTTCGGCGACGCAATCCTTAGGGGTTTTGGTCACAAATGACTAACAACTAAAACTCTCCATTCCCCTGAACCACCTGTTTCAGGGTGGTTAACGTCTCCAGAGTAATCATCCCGCGACGATAGCCTTTCTGATTAGACATCCCCAGAAACACCGAGTCCCCACGTTTGGGGTTGCGGGAAAATTGGGGTGAGGAATTGAGATAAACCGAAGCACTATCAACTTTCAGGGAAAATTGACGACTTTCCAGGTAAGAGTCGGTAACTAAGCAGTCAGCGTGGCGACTACTGTATTGATTAATCCACGCGATCGCATCTTCGGTGTTATCTACTAATTTAAAGGCTACAACCTTATCCAGATAAGGTTGACTCCATTCCGATTCGGATGCTAAAGTTAGCTGTTCCGGGAATTTTGCCGCCAACTCAGCATCCGCTTTGAGTTTAAAGCCCTTTTCGCTCAAACTCTTACATAGATTCATTACAGAGGATGGCTTTTGATTGCGATGGATTAAGACTTTCTCAATCGCATTTACCGGATCAGGTATACTGGCGTGGCTGTCTAAAATAATCGACCGTACCACATCCCAACTTCCAGATGATGACCAATACAGATAGCAGTTCCCCATCGCTGACCTTAAAACCGGTGCAGTTGATTGTTGCAAGACTTGCTGCACTAGCGTTGGGCGTCCGTAGGGAATCACCAAGTTTAAATAGTCATCCCGTGTGACTAAATCTCGAATAGAAGCCCCCTGTTCCGAGGGAAATAATTCCAAACAGCCTGAGGGTAAACCCGCGTCGTCCAAGGCATTTTGTAATGCTTGGGCAATGACTTGATTCGATTGACTAGCTTCACTACTTCCTTTTAATATCAGACTATTCCCCGTTTTAATACAAAAACCCGCCGCGATCGCACCTAACTCAGGGAATGCTTCATAAATTAAAGCAATCACGCCCAACGGCATCATTTGGCAATAGGTTTGGGAATGGTCAAGTTGATAAGATGCATTCATCACCCGACGGATGGGATCAGATAATTCCCCAATCCGCTGCAAAATCCCAATCGCAATTTGTAGTCGTTCTGGGGTCAGCTTCAGCCAGTCTAATACCAAGTCAGGAACAGCCATTTCTCGACTGGCTTCCAAGTCCATGGTATTGGCATCCAAAATATCATCAAAAGCGCTTTGCAGGGCTTTTACCATGGCGTGAACACCACCGGAGCGATCAACTCCTTTTGTGGTTGCCAACGCCACAGATGCCCGGTAAGCCCGGATCATTACACTGTTGACCTGAGGTGTAGGGTCAGAGGCTTCCATATCCATCATTTACGAACGCCGATAAGCTAACCAAACCATTAGGGCTGGCAGCACTGCTAAAATAACTGCTAGTAATGCCCATATAATGATAGAAGGACCTGTGGGAGAACGCAGGGCTAGGGGTAACCAGACAATCAGCAAAACCAGCACGATTAAGAGGGCTACAGGTAGGTAGCTTTCCCCAAGATTCCCCTGGGTACTCACCCAGCGATGACCTGTCCAACGCCAGGTTTTTTTGTAGGGATAAGTCGTCGATAATTGCTCGATTGTATACCCACTTTCTTCAACGACAAAAATTTGTTGGCAGCGATTACAGCCAAAGGCTTCCGTCAGGATAATCGGTACTAACCCTCCCCGCCGCCGACAAGGGCAGGGATATTCCTGACTTAAATCAATCTTTTGAGCTTTCTGAGGTGGCACAAGCGCTATTCAAAACCAAGATTATGTTGATGATTGAGTGTTCCTGATTACACTAATAAAGTTGCATAGTGAATCACTATAGCTTAAACTTATCCCCATAAATTCCCGACAGAGATTTTCTTGGAGACGCCCATGCTCTAATATTAGCGCTTTCCGTTACGTAAAACTTACACAAATCTACCAGTAGCTGGTAAAATCTGCCGTTTACTTCCTGCTTCATTCTGGTGGTGTCGGCACCTTCCCAGTCCACAGGCTCTCCCCCACCTAACTGGCGGCTTGCTCCAAATTGAACGATGCGTTTAAGTCGCGATCGCACTCAAACCCACAATTGTCACACCGGAACACTCGCTCAGATAGAGGCATTGAGTCTTTCTCGGTGTGGCATTGAGAACAAGTCTTAGTCGGAAGTCGTACCCTGTTGTGTTCGACTTTAATTGACCCATCCAGAGTAAAGCTGTCGTGCTTCCCTTTGCGCTTAAACCGAGGTGGCTTGCTGGTTTTCTTGAATGCCCGTTTCCAGGCAACAGATAATTCTCTCAGGGCATACTGAGGGGCGCATTTGCTTACCTCGTAGTACCACGGGCAAATCGGCTTAACCAGCGCTACCAACCACTTGTGCAGGTCAATCCCAGTGGGAAACTTGATTTTGTCGGAGGGGTTATCCCGATTGTGATCGAGTATTTGTTGGGTTAAACCAAGACCCCAATTCCAGGCATGGCGGGCAACGCCAGCATGTTTAGCCAATAGCGTCCGTTGCAAGTTGTTCAGTTTCAGCTCTGTTTTGAAACCTAATAACATTGATCCGACCACGAATATGTGATACTTTTATCATACAATTATAAGGATGTCTTTAAGGAGCAAATAAGTTCAAAACATTTTTCCGGAAATATCTAGAAATTACCTGTAAATCAAGCTCTAATCATCAACCCTTAACCAATTTTTGACTTGGCATCGACAAACTACATACAACACACTATATACAAACAAAAAGCGGAGCCTTTGCAGCTTCGCTTTGTCCTTAAGCGGGTAACGCGATTCGAACGCGCGACATTCACCTTGGCAAGGTGACGCTCTACCACTGAGCTATACCCGCAATTATTTTGCTTTTTACAGTTTCTCAGAATAATCCAGATTTGTCAAGTTATTTGTTATATGCCATTGTTTCCCTACTCCGAGACATGCCATGGCATATATCTGCATGATTCTGGCTGGCTTATGAATTCCCTGACTCATTGTATTCTGAAGCTGACTCGGAAGGAAGAGAGCGCCCTGATGAAACAGGCAAGGACGGAGGCGTTACTGCCGGATCATAAGCATTATAAGGCGTTGATCCATTTTGCCCCTTAAACTGTTGCATTAAACTCGCCATTTCTAAGGCATTCATGGCATATTCCCAACCCTTATTACTCTTAATTCCTGCCCTTTCTAAGGCTTGCTGCATCGTATCAGCCGTTAGAATACCAAAGACTACGGGTATGCCAGTTTGAAAGCTAGCGGCGGCAATACCCTTGGAAACTTCAGCCGCCACATAATCAAAATGGGGGGTTTGACCGCGAATAACTGCGCCCAAGCAAATTACCGCATCATAGCGATGGCTAAGGGCGGCTTGACGAGCCATGAGAGGGACTTCAAAACTACCCGGCACCCAAATATAATCAACTTGGGAGCCATGAGGATTGGGATCAACACCGTGGCGTTTCAGGCAATCTTGACACCCGGCTAATAGCTTCTCTGTCACTAGGTCATTAAATCGACCGATAATAATAGCCAAGCGCAGGGAGCTGGCTGATGTAAAATTTCCCTCAAAAACTGCCATGGCTATCTTTGCCCTCTCGCGTCATGAGCATCTGAATCGGTTGGTGAATAAGCCCCGCCTGAATTATTGAATTCAGACGGGGAGAAGGTCAGGCTACCACAAAATAGTTCAGGATGCCAACCACAATGACCAGAGCCAGCCAAAGCCCTGAACCTAGCCAAATCAAATTTTTTGATTGCTCCCAGTTTTGGGGGGTAGCGTAGGCGACGGGGACGCCCACAACCATGACGAATGACAAAATAACCAAAGCTGCCAGTGATATTTGAAATAAGATAGACATTTCCTGTTGTGCCTTTTGACGTTAAACCCTTCTGATTAGTAAGCTACCAAAAATTGACCCGCTTTTTTGAAAAAACTGAAAATCAACAAAAAGGTAGATGGCACAAGGAGACAAATGACGAATGACGAATGACGAATGACAAATGACCAATCATGGACTTAATCTTGTGTCACACGATTAGCGACTTTGACGCCCTCGGAGCAGCAGTCGGGCTGACGCGCCTGAAACCCGGAGCGAAACTCGTCTTAACGGGGGGCGCTCACCCGGCGGTTCGGGATTTTTTGGCGCTGCATCGGGATGAGTATGCTTTAATTGAACGGCGTTCGGTTAAAGTAGACCAAATTCACTCCCTTATCGTAGTGGATACCCAAAAGCGCGATCGCTTGGGTAAAGCTGCTCAATGGTTAGACTTACCCCATCTTACTGCCATTGAACTTTACGACCATCACGGTAACATTCCTAGTGATATTCCTGTCACATTCCGACAGGTTGAACCCGTCGGTGCCACCACAACGCTCATCGTCGAGCAATTACAACAAACCCCAATCCAATTAACCACAGCCGAAGCCACAGTGATGGCACTTGGTATCCATGTAGATACAGGTTCCTTAACCTTTGACCAAACCACCCCACGGGATGCCATGGCTCTGGCTTGGTTAATGACACAAGGAGCAAATATACGTCAGATTGCCGACTATGTTGATCCAGGACTTTCGCCCCAGTTGCAACAACTGCTCACTACAGCCCTAGACCAATTACAATCCCAAAATCACCAAGGTTATAACCTTTCCTGGGTGTTCCTGAAAACCCCAGACTATGTACCAGGACTATCCAGTTTAGCCTCCCGATTAGTTGACCTGACTGAAAGTGACGCCCTACTGCTGGCGGCGGAGTATGGGGGAGCAGGGGGAGCAGGGGGAGCAGGGGGAGCAGGGGGAGCAGGGGGAGCAGGGGGAGCAGGGGGAGCAGGGAGGCATTCTGAATCCAACACTCAACAATCAAAATTATCCCGTCTAACGATTATCGGGCGATCGCGAATTCCTGGCACTAATTTGAATGCGCTCTTGCAACCTCTGGGTGGAGGTGGGCATTCTCAAGCCGCCGCCGTAACCCTACGCCATGAAAATCCCCCAGAAGTTTTGCCCCAACTTGTTGATCAATTCAAGGAGCAAATTCCTCAACCCCTAAGCGCCCTAGAATTAATGTCATCCCCGGTGCGAACCATTCGCCCCGATACCACCGTTGACAAAGCACAGCGGATTTTGCTGCGTTATGGGCATTCTGGGCTTTCGGTTGTCGATGAACAGGATCAGTTAATCGGGATTATTTCGCGACGAGATATTGATCTGGCACTGCATCATGATTTAGGTCATGCTCCAGTTAAAGGGTACATGACCCGAAACCTAAAAACGATTACCCCCCAAACCTTACTGCCAGAAATTGAGTCGCTGATGGTAACCTACGATATTGGACGCTTACCTGTTTTAGAGGATGGGCAGTTAGTCGGTATTGTGACTCGTACCGATGTCCTGCGACATATTCGCCAAGATCAAGAGCGCTGGGGAGAGACTTGCCCAATCCCCATGACCTATCCCTCATCCCGCCTCCTGAATGTGCGAGAACGCCTTGCTCCTGCCCTTTGGCAGTTGCTCACTCAAGCCGCCCAGGAAGCCCAGGAACGGGGTTGGCATCTCTATTTGGTGGGGGGAGCAGTTCGGGATATTTTGCTGGCGGATGAGAACCAACCGCTGCTTCTAAAAGATGTGGATTTGGTGGTTGATGGCTTTCATCGGGCGGCTGATGTGGGCGCGGGAGTAAGCTTAGCCAAAGCCTTGCGAGAACGGTATCCGAATGCTCGCTTAGAAGTTCATGGGGCGTTTCAAACGGCAGCGCTGCTGTGGCATAATGACCCGGTGCTGGATTCCCTGGGGATTGATATTGCCACGGCGCGGACTGAGTTTTATCCCTATCCAGCGGCGAATCCAGAAGTGGAAGCCAGTTCTATTCGCCAGGATCTCTATCGGCGAGATTTTACCATTAACGCCATGGCAGCCCGACTGACCGGAAGGCGGGGTGAGGCGTTGCCCCTACTGGATTTTTTTGGCGGGATGTTGGATTTGCGATCGCGTCTGATTCGAGTCTTGCACGCCAATAGTTTTATTGAAGATCCGACTCGCATTTATCGAGCGGTGCGGTTTGCGGTGCGCTTAGGCTTTGAACTGGAATCCCAAACCCAAGACTATATCCAGTATGCGCTAGAGAGTGGCGTTTATGAGCGATCGCTTGGTGCGAATACCCGAGCGCCTGCCCTAGAAACCCGCTTGAAAGCCGAATTAAAGTACATCCTAGAAGCCCCTTATTGGCAACGAGCATTACAACTCATCGGGTCACTTGAAGCATTGCGCTGTCTTCATCCCAGCCTCAAGCTTGACCCGTCGTTATGGTGGCGTGTCCGTCTGATTGACCGTTGGTTGCGACGCTTTGACCCTGAGCAAACCCTAAAACATTGGCAGATGCGTCTTGAGGTGTTAATTGCTCATCTAGAACCTCAGGAGCGAGGCAAGGTGGCAGAAAATTTACAGCTGCCTATTGATAGTATTGAGCGACTTCAGCATCTAGGACAAGCCCAAACCGAAGTGGTGGAGTCTATACCCCAATGTCAGCGTCCCAGTGAAGTGGTTTGGCTGCTACGTCAGTACAAATTACCCACCTTGGTTTTAATTGCCGTACACAGTTCGCGGGCAATTCGGCGCAAGTTGTGGTACTATTTCACAAACTTGGCAACCGTGCAAGCGCCTCTGAATGGGAATGATCTCAAAGGTTTGGGTTATAAGCCAGGACCTGACTATAGAGAAATGCTGGATGCGTTGTTAGCCGCTACCTTGGACGGCGTGATTCAAAATGAGGCAGATGCCAAAATGTTTTTAACCAAACATTATCCACGGACTCGTCAAACTTGATGACCAATGTATTTTACCAAGTCGCAAACTGCATAAGTTCGACTGATCACGACTTCAGGATTGAGTTATTGAGCCATCCAGGTAAAGATTGTGAGGCAAGGGGAAGTTCTATGACTGGCAAACCCTTGTCCTCTAGACCCACAATAAACTGCCTTTCGGCTAAAGCGTTTAAATCGGGATAATGCTCAAAAATACAACGATTGAGAGGGCGCTCAACCCGTGTTTCCAGTAGGGTTTTAATCCGCCGCCCCCGAATAATAAATTCTCCCCCACCTGCATCCTTACACTGAGAACTTCCAACACCAAGCGATCTAAAAGCCTCCTGCTCAAGCATCCATATCTATGGTGTCACTACACCAGCGCGAAACGCTATAATTATTGTGCTAAGTAGGTTGGTGGAAATAAACTCAACTATATTAAGTTATGTAAACAAGCCTCAAACTCTTACAAAGGACGAATGACGAATGACGAATGACGAATGACGATCACCACCGCCCGCCTTTAACTGTCCCTACCTACTTACAAGTGTTTTTGGTGTGTTTACAAAAATTTATAAATACACCAACTACTTAAATATTATAATAAATAATACGCAAATTGCATCCAGCCGACGTAATATATAATGAAATCAAATATAACTGTGTCCAAAAACTCATGTACTCGCATTCTTGATTGCTTATATATCAGCACTTATAAAAATACCTTACCAATGCGTGTTGACATCTGGAGCCAACTGAAATTGTCAACAGATCGCTTGGAATCTCTTCACGCCTGTGGCAAGGATATCTCCACATTAAAGGAAAAAATTGCAGCTGGGTTCAAAATTATCGAACCCCTCGAACTCTACTGGAAATTTCCGGGGATAAATGCATTTCGACGATTGCAGCAGCACTTTGAGCGCCAGGAATATTCCAGACTTTCCTGGGAAGTCGCTCAAATTATAGGTTTGATGTCTAGCCGTTCTGAACTGTATGCCCAAGAATACATTGATAATATTTTTGGAGGTGAACAGAAAGATGGACATAAAATTATATCCGTCGATAAATATAATAAAAACTCTAATAAACTCTATTTCACCGTCTTATTTGTCGAAGACGACATGACACCAGAAAAAGAAAAAGAATTACACCACAAAATTGCAGAAATAGCCTCGACCACAGACAAGTTTATTTATCAGATAATCGTCGTTTATAACTTGGAGAATGCCCTAACAGCTTTGATGTTAAATCACACGATTCAATGTTGTGTGATCGGCTACGACTTTCCCCTGCGCTCAAACAATCGTTTGTCACTGCTCGAAGAATACATGAGTGGGTTAGAACAAGCTGAATTAGCCGAGGAATATTACCAACCGAGAGGTCTTGCTTTAGGTGCGATTCTACATAAGTTACGTCCAGAATTGGATTTATACTTGTTGAGCGATGTATCCTTAGTTGATGTCGATGCTGAGACGCATCAGAATTTCCGCCGCGTTTTCTATAACCAGGAAGACTATCTTGAAGTACACTTAAGTATTATTCAAGGCATCGAAAAACGTTACGAAACCCCTTTCTTCGATGCTTTAATAAATTACAGCAAAGAACCCACAGGGGTATTTCATGCCATGCCCATTTCCCGGGGAAATTCCATCTTTAAGTCTGATTGGATTCAGGATATGGGAGAGTTCTACGGTCAAAATCTCTTTTTAGCAGAAACTTCAGCAACCAGTGGAGGATTAGACTCATTATTGCACCCCACTGGTACCCTGAAGAAAGCTCAAAGTTTAGCAGCAAAAAGCTTTGGTTCCAGGCAAACTTTTTTTGTAACTAACGGTACTTCAACTGCGAATAAAATTGTTTTGCAAGCAATTGTGACTCCAGGGGATATTGTCTTGGTTGACCAGAATTGCCACAAATCTCACCATTACGGCATCGTCTTAGTAGGTGCTCAACCCCTTTACCTCAATGCCTATTCTCTAAAAGAATACAATATCTACGGTGCTGTCCCTTTAAAGGAAATCAAGCAACAATTACTCAACTTCAAGCGGTCGGGGCAATTGGAGCAGGTGAAAATGGTGTTACTCACAAACTGTACCTTTGATGGTATTGTTTACAACGTTAAGCGATTCATGGAAGAAATACTGGCAATCAAGCCAGATATGGTTTTCCTCTGGGACGAAGCCTGGTTTGCCTTTGCTCGTTGCACCTCAACCTATCGAGAACGGACAGCAATGCAAGCTGCCAGTGACCTTTATACTCGCTATAACAGTCCCCAATACCGAAAGGAGTATGCAGCTTTTAAGGAACAATTTGATCGGCTTGATCCAGAGGATGATGATACCGGGCTGAACCAACATCTCTTACCCGATCCAGATCAAGTCAAGATTCGGGTGTACTCAACCCAATCAACACATAAATCTTTGTCTGGCCTGCGTCAATCATCCATGATTCACATCTGGGACGAGGATTTCAACCGTAAGTCGGAAATTGATTTTCTAGAGGCTTACATGACCCACACCAGCACGTCCCCGAATTACCAAATTTTGGCTTCTCTGGATTTAGCTCGGCGACAAATTGAGTTGGAAGGCTTCAAATTGGTTCAGTCCCAAATTGATATGGCAATGGTCGTGCGGGAGAAAGTTAACACTCATCCATTGCTAGGAAAATACTTCAAGATACTTACTCCTGAAGAGTTGATTCCTGAAACCTATCGCCCATCAGGTCTCTTGAGTTACCAAACTCAGGAAGATCCAGAAGTAACGTTCCAGCGTATCGAGCAAGCCTGGGAGGATGATGAATTTGTTCTGGACCCCACGCGGCTGACTTTGTACATTGGCAAAACAGGAATCGAGAGCAACACTTTCCAGGATTCGGTACTGATGGAACAGTTTAATATTCAGCTGAACAAGATTTCCCTCAATACCGTTTTATTAATGACTAATATTGGGACAACCTGGGGTTCCGTAACATATTTGCTTGATTGTCTGCAGAAAATTGCTGAAGGCTTAGAGCAGGAATTGCGCCAATACAATCAAGTGGAAATCAAATTATTTGAAAACAAGCTGCAACAGCTAACACTGAATTTGCCTTCTTTGCCTCAAAGCAGCGAGTTTTACTCCGGCTTCCGTTCTCACCCGGCAACGGGGCAAGGCGATATGCGGAGTGCCTACTTCATGGGTTTGGACGAAGAAAAAATAGAATATCTCAAGCTAGATAATGAAATAGATGAGATAATGACATCTGGGCGAGAAATAGTTTCATCTACATTCATTATTCCGACTCCACCGGGTTGCCCCATTTTAGTTCCTGGTCAAGTTGTAACTGGGGAGGTAGTCTTCCTAATCAAGCAGCTTGCTCCTGATACCATTCACGGTTATCGACCTGACTTTGGATTACCCGTATTTACTCAAAATGTTTTGGATAGTCTCAATAAAACTACAGGATCTGCAATGACTAAAACATCAGCCTTCACTCATTTAGCTATAGCTGTTACGAACCTTAATGCCAGTATTTCTTTCTACGCTAAGTACGGTCAGATGTCAGTGGTGCGCTTGCGCGTAGAACCAGGTACTGTTTGGATGTCCGACAATATCAGACCCTTTGCCCTAGCTCTACTGGAGGAAGAAGAGGTTAAGCCGATCTTGCCACCGACTCATATTGGTATTGCTTGTGTCAGTTGTGAACAAGTAGATCAGCTCTGCCAACTTGCTCGCAAAGAGGGTTGTTTACTTGAGGGACCTAAGGATTATGGTCCTCCAACTGGTTACGCAGCCTACCTAAGAGATCCTAATGGACACCATGTAGAAATTTCCTACGGTCAAGAGGCAGCTTATGAGTCTAGATATACTCCCTATACTGAGCTAGCTTAATTCGACTTAAGCTCAAACCGTAAGTGGAACGCTGTAAGAGTTTGTTGACAATCACCGCACTTTTAGGGCGGTGATTCTTCCTTCATAGACTCAACTTGCTGAGACAGGATTACTCCAATCAAAGTAACTGATGCTCAAACGATTTCCTCTCTCGGAGCCGTAACATCAGATGCGGGGTTAACATTGATTGCCGATTTAGACCAAAAACTGAAAATTACATCTCGCTTCGCCGCATGTTTTACTGATTACAGAATGCAATTCATTTTTGGATATACTCCATCTAGGCTATAGCATTATTTGTGCTTGTGGGGAGTGAATTTTTATGAACTTGAAGGCAGAACGGACTTTAAACCAAGGGAAATACGTTCTCAGTACCCAACTGGGTGCGGGTGTTTTCAGCCTCACCTACAAAGCAACCGATACAGAGTTAGGTCAATCGGTTGTGATCAAAACCCTAGGTGAAGCGCTGCGCCAGCATGCAAACGTTAATCAATTCAAGCAGCAATTTTTAGACATCGCCAAACGCTTGAATTACTGCCAACATCCTCATCTGGTTCGCGTCCTCGACTATTTTGAGGACACGGGATATCCTTACCTGGTTATGGAATATATCCCCGGACAGACATTGGCAGACGTTCTGCAAGGGGTTTCCTTGTCAGAGGCTGAGGCGATTAACTATATCCGTCAAATCAGCGATGCGGTAAAGGTTCTACACCAAGTCGAGTTACTACACCGAGATATCCAACCAAAAAACATTATTCGGCGTCAGGATAGCGATCGCGTTGTGTTATGTGAGGTGGGGATGCTCTATGAGTTCACCCCAGGTATCAAACAAACCTACGCCAGCTTCCTCTCTGCTGGCTATGCTTCTCCAGAACACAACACCTTGACAAACACAACAACGCGGCAAACTGACATCTATGCCTTAACCGCCACATTCTACTGCTTACTCACCGGATATCCTCCCTTACCCGCACCTGTGCGACAGAGATTATCAGCCAGGGGAAACGATTGTCTATTTTCCTCACCCTCTCAGCCAGCCCCGTCTAAATTGAGTCCCACCATTCAACAAGCATTACAGTACGGTTTAGAACTCATCCCCAACAACCGTCCCCAAACGATAGACACTTGGCTAAAGCAGCTTCCCCTTCAGGAGTCTGTTGCTGTCCTTGAACCGATAATCATTCAGCCAGTCGAAAACCAGCCAAAGTCAAAACCATGTCCTCGAATGAAGCGAAAGGTTAAAACTCAAAACTCAAAACTCAAAACTCCCAAAACGAAAGCCTCAATACCGTTACAAGCTTTGTTCATGACAGGAGCGATCGCGGCGTCAGCAGGGATTGGATTCGGCTATGCTGTACGACTCAATCAACCGGGCGAACCCGGAGCAACGATTTTGCATACCCAACAAACCTTTCCTCCCCGTAGCGATTGGCCTGTTTCCGATGAATGGGTGATTGGTGATTAGTAATTGGTGAATTGGGGAAAGGTGACGGGGAAAATCCTCTCTTGTCTCCGTTACATAAGATCTACCCAAAGCTACCCATAAATGGACATCTTTGGCACTTACTTCCTGCTTCACTCGCTTCGGTGTCGGCACTCAACCAATCTGCTTTAAACTGGACTATGAGCCAATTAACCGCCCCAAACCTCACCCAGTAGTGGGAGTTGATTTAGGACTAAAAGCGTTGGCTGTTTTGTCTACCGGGATTGTAGAAGGTGCTAAAAGCTACCGAAAGTATGAGAAAAAACTCTCTCGTATGCAGTGGCTAAGTCGTCATAAGCAGATTGGTTCGGTTAATTGGCTCATAGTCCAGTTTAAAGCTAATAAACCATCGGTCAGCCGTCCTGGATATGGTAACAGATTTGGGCTGAAAGTGGACGGGTAACCGCTCATAGGTCCTCAACCAACCGATAACCGGAACTCTAACTTTA
>NZ_JAVJZI010000192.1:0-19804 GCF_040223135.1 Coleofasciculus sp. G3-WIS-01 | reverse complement strand
TTGCATCTATTGCTAAGGGTAGACACTTGTCTTCAGACTTCCATAAACTGAGAATCCACTTGAGTAAAGGGGCTCTCGCATTGGCTGACATCTAACTCTCTTCGCTTTTCTCCTTTCTTTCCTTTACTATCTTGATACCATTCTTTCAGTCTTTGTCTGACTGTATTGCTTTTTTCTCCATTGATTTTAGCGATAAATTCTGAAACTCGGGTCAGACTACTTGAACCTGTCATCACCATGCCAACGCTCCAAGTGGCTAAACCGATTACTTCAGGCAAAGATAAATCAGGAAAATGAGAGGAGACAATTTTTGACCAGTCTTTTAAATGTTTATTTCTTAACATAGCTCAACCAATTAACCAATTTTCTGGATGATTAATCATCTTGACTAATCCGCTTAAAATTTGATTATATGTATGATATATTTTTCTCCCTTGCTCCGTTGATATATACTCACATTTAACAGCAAATTTCAGCCAAACCTGCGTTTCAGCACTTTCGGCTTCACAATCATTTAATTTAGCCAGAAACGATGCTTTATACCTTCTTTTTCTCCACGCTTCTGCTTGCGTTAGCACACACAGCACGAGATGAACGTCTAATTTGGTCAGTTAGAGAATATCTTTCTTCTAGGGGAAATTGTTTTGATATTTCAAAAATAGTCATGGCTGCATCAAACGCTAATTGAAGAGATAATAAGATCTTCATGAGTTTTTATGTTTTTTTTGTCTTCTTCCTTGTCCACTTTCCCTCCAGGTCTTCCAAGTCTTACCCCCATTATACCGTCAAGGTAAAAAACCTACCCTTGTGAGATGGGGGCAAGGGGGGGATGGAGAGAGGTTTGGTCTGATTTATGAGTAAAATGTACAATAAGGCGATAGATAGGAGAAATAAAATGAGAACCCTTGAAACAACAGCCAACGTCACATCAGATGGTAAAATCACTCTACAACTCCCCCCTGATATTCCAGCCGGAGAGTATCAGGTTGTGTTGGTGCTTGATCAGACCATTGTTCCAGAAACATCAGAAACTCGGAAGCAACGTCCTCCTTTAAATTTTCCTGTGGATAGTTACGGTTCTTGGTCTCCTAATCTTTCCCTAAGACGTGAGGATATGTATGATGAATGGGGTCGATAATGCGGTATTTCTCGATACCAATATTCTGGTGTACGCCAATGTTGAAGAATCTCTATTTCACCAATCGGCACTAGAAGCCATTCAAACTCGTTATGAAGCCGGAATCGATTTATGGATTAGCCGACAAGTTTTGCGAGAATATTTGACAACTCTCACCCGCCCTCAAGCTTTTGTCAATCCTCGACCTGTAGAAATTGTGATTGCACGAGTGCGATTTTTTCAAGACCACTTTCGTGTCGCTGAAGACAACGCACAAGTGACAGAACGGCTGTTAAGGTTGATGGAGGAAATTCCTATAGGTGGTCGGCAAGTCCATGATGCCAATATTGTGGCAACAATGCTGGTTTATGGGATTGATCAGCTATTGACCCATAATGTTGCCGATTTCAACCGCTTTTCAGAGTTGATCACTGTATTGCCATTGGTTAGAGATGAAGGGTAGTTTTGTCGGTTGGGTTCCCTTATCTCAACCATTAAGTTGAATTGTTTCCGACTATTTATAAATCAGTGATTTCTCAATAAATGGTCTGTGTCCACCTTTAAACCATCCTCAATATAGCCGAGTATTTCTAATTCTCGACCTGCGATTTCATGAAACTGCTTTACCTCTGATTCAGTTAACTCTTTTTTCCAGCGCCCTTGACTCGCCTGATCAATGGATTTGGATAATTTGCGAAACTCTTGGCGAGTATCTTGAGTAATCGTGTTTTGGGAATAGTATTTAGGATTGATCTGTCTGGAATCATACTTTTCTCCAATAAAATTCATGATTTGTCTAACTACCTGTTCCGGGTTATTCGTTAATTCTTCATACTTAACGTCAAGAATATTTTCATTATTTTCCTGGTTTAGTCTCGCATTTATACATTTTTTCCAGTAGGAAGCATAACGGACGATACTCTTTCCTTGAGGAACGTTTTGGTGATGACGTGCTGAACAATAGCCGTCTCGACCATCGCGGAACATATTAATAAACTTGGCGTTGGGAAAGTGCTTTAATAAAAACTTCAGCCTCAAAACATGCTGGGGAGTTTTTTCAATAAAACGCTGACCTCCTGTTTGTTGAGTGATATGTTGAGTGAATTTATCGTAAAATTGCACAATGTCTTGGGACTGTTCAATTAAATTAGCTATTTCTGTAGTGGTAAATCTTTCATAAGTAAATCCATAAATATCCCGGTACATAAACAACCCAGTTTCATAACCAAAACCACTCAAGTTAGGATGAGCGCCTAAAATTAATTTCATCAAAGTTGTCCCACTTCGAGGCGCACCAAATACAAAAATATGGGGTTCATAAGAAATCGTCTTAGGTAGGCGCAGAAAAATATTTTTAGGAATAGCTTGGGGATTGTTCAAAAAAGAACGAAGGGCTGTAACAATAGGCATGACCTTAACCTTTGAGTACTTTTATTCGAGCTGATAATAAAATATTAATAGATGATAATTAAAATTTAACCTAAACTCAAGAAAAATTAATAATTCCTTGAGTCGAATAGCGTTTTAACATTTTGGATTAATATAGAAGGATGACAATTATTTAATCATCAGGTATGGAGTACAAACAACTGGGGGAGAGCAATCTACGGGTTTCAGAAATTTGTCTAGGAACCATGACCTATGGTCAGCAGAATACTATAGAAGATGCCAAAGAGCAATTAGACTATGCGATTTCCCAAGGTGTTAACTTTATTGACACAGCAGAAATGTATCCCGTACCGGGACGCGCTGAAACTCAGGGGAAGACGGAGGAGTATATTGGCGAGTGGTTAGTTAAGCAGCAGCGCGATCAGCTAATTGTGGCGACCAAAATTGCCGGTCCTGGGTCTCGGATAAGCTGGATTCGGGGAGAAAACCACCGAATTGACCGCCCGAATATTGAACAAGCACTAGAAGATAGTCTTAAGCGCCTGCGTACTGATTACATTGACCTCTATCAAATCCATTGGCCCGATCGCTATGTTCCCTTGTTTGGCGCCCCCGATTACGATCCCAAGCAGGAACGGGACACTGTACCGATTACTGAACAACTGGGGGTATTCGCTGATTTGATTAAAGCCGGAAAAATTCGCTATTTGGGGTTGAGTAATGAAACCCCTTGGGGAGTATGTGAGTTTTGCCATATCGCCAAGCAGCTAGGATTACCCAAAGTGGTGTCGATTCAAAATGCCTACAGCTTAGTTAACCGCATCTTTGATATTCACCTCGCTGAAGCCTGTCGATTTAATCAGGTTGGGTTGCTAGGATACAGTCCCCTAGCCTTTGGCTTGCTGACGGGTAAATATCTCAACGGTATCCCGGAAAAGTCACGGCTAGCCCTATTTCAAGGATTTGGTAGGCGGTATGAGAAATCCAATCTCACCGAAGCAGTGAAGGAGTATGTGGAAATTGCCCATAAGCACAACTTGACGCCAGCCCAGTTAGCCTTGGCATTTGTGCGATCGCGTTGGTTTGTCACCAGTACGATTATCGGTGCAACTACGATGGAACAACTTAAGGAAAATCTGAGCGCGGCTGAGGTGACATTGGAGCAGGATATCTTGGCAGAAATTAATGCCGTTCACGATCGCTATCCGAATCCTACCCCTTAAGGGGAATTGTATTGAAATTTTGGTGGGTGGGCATTGCCCACCCTACTCTGAAAAGGTACAGACGCGATGGGAGAAGTGTCTGGGAGATAGGGGAATTTTCTGCTGCTGAAAAAGGCAATTAGGGATAAAATCACCAGGGGACATGATAGGATTTGAGGATTCTCAATGATTTAAGGGAGTAATATTTTGGCAATTGTGCAAGAAACCAAGGAGAATCTCAGTTCGACCGAAGAGCGTCTAGAGATTAATTACCTTGACCGTTCCTACGGGGCGACGACTATTATAGATGGACAAGATATTATTAGCGGATTAACCCAAACGCCTAAATCCTTACCGCCGCGATACTTCTATGATGACCGAGGTTCGCAGTTATTTGAGCAAATCTGTGAGTTACCGGAATATTACCCAACTCGCACAGAAAGCTGGATTCTCCGCCAGTTTGCTGGTGAAATAGCCCATAAGACGGGAGTTTGCGAACTTGTAGAACTCGGGAGTGGGAGTTCAACCAAAACTCGCCAGTTGCTTGATGCTTATCAAACCCTGGGAAATGGGGTGGTATATGCACCGATTGATGTCAGTGGCGGTATTTTAATCGAAAGTGCCCACCAGTTACTCCGAGATTATCCGACGTTGCAGATTCAGGG
Organism: Coleofasciculus sp. G3-WIS-01; assembly: GCF_040223135.1. Classification (NCBI taxonomy): domain Bacteria; kingdom Bacillati; phylum Cyanobacteriota; class Cyanophyceae; order Coleofasciculales; family Coleofasciculaceae; genus Coleofasciculus; species Coleofasciculus sp. G3-WIS-01. Next base: position 15,431 of record NZ_JAVJZI010000192.1, on the reverse strand, counting down.
GTTGGTGGGGACTTATCAACAAGCCCTCGCCCAACTTAAGCCGACGTCTTTGCCATCTCGGATGATTTTCTTCTTGGGAAGTACCTTAGGAAATTTGACGCCACAGGAGTGCGATCGCTTTTTCTGCCAAATTGTAGAGGCTCTGGATACAGGGGAGTATTTCTTATTGGGAGTCGATTTACAAAAGCCTAAACAGGTATTGGAAGCGGCTTACAATGATGCTCAGGGAGTAACAGCTGAATTCAATCTGAATATGTTGGATCATCTCAACCAGCGTTTTGCGGCTAAGTTCGACAGGAAACGGTTTGAACATTGGGCGTTTTACAATGAGCAGCTTAATCAAATTGAGATGCATTTGCGCTGTAGAGAAGCTCATACTGTTTGCCTAGAAGCCCTTGATCTTCAGGTTGAGTTTGAAGCTGGGGAGACGATCAAGACGGAAATTTCCCGCAAGTTTAATTTAGAGGTAATCCAAGGGGAACTTCAAGCCAAAGGGTTAAAACCCCTTGCTGTCTGGAGCGATCCCAAACAATGGTTTGGCTTGATCCTGTCTCAAAAATAAATGTAGTGGACTGACACAGCTAAAATTGTGGGATAGATTTGACGATTAAATCGGGCGCACGTCTGTGCGCCCCTACAATTTCTGAATGTAATGCTAATCTACCCAATTAGGTGTGTCATGCCACTACGCTGTATGTCCAGGTACTTATGACTGTCTACAGCGCTTTTCACGTTTATAGAGTACAAAATAATATAGTAAACGTAATTTATTGTATCTTGCTATCGTAAACAACTGGATTATAGGAACTAGAAATAGTTTCCGAAGGCTGGACACCAGGCATGAACTTCTGCCAATCGCCAGAAATCAGCGTTGGAGAATTAATAACCCTAGCTCCATTTTCAAAATAACTGATGCCAAAAGCTATCCGTTGTTGGGTGGTATAATTAGGGCTTGCTCCATGAACATTTAAACAATGCTGAAAACTGATTTCTCCAAGTTGGAAGGGTTCCCGATCAATCACAATACCGCGAGCTTGAAACATTTCAGATAGGGCGCGATCATGACCTTGACAAAACTTATCAAAGGGGATTTCCTGAACTAGCTTATAAATCTCCATTCCTTTGGCGAATTCCAGAGGACCCATTTCTTTGGGAGTTGGCTGTAACGGAATCCACATAGTGCCAACATTATGGCTAGCAATTGGGTAATGGTGACCATCATAGTGCCAAGGAGTACGACCGCATCCTGGCTCTTTGCACAAAAAGTCATCGTGATAGACCCGAACACTTGATACTTGTAATAACTCTGCTGCCAACTGACCTAACTTTTTGCTCAGGACAAACTCCTTAGCGATTTCACTTTCGAGCCACATCATTTCTCGGCTGCTGAATTGTCGGTTTGAGTCAAGTTTGTAATGCTGCTCGAATAGCTGCTTTAATTCCTTTCGTAATAGATATAGGGCTCCGGGGCTGAGAATATTTTTGATTCTGATATAACTTTCCGTTTGAAATTGTTGAATTTGATGTTCTGAAATCAGATAAGGTTCGGCTAGCTCTTTTTGTAGTTCCTCAATGGAGGAAACTTTATGAGCAACTTGTTCGGGTTGAAAAATCAATCCTTCTTGGTTGATCGACTCTTGGCTATTGTCAGCCAATGAAATGTACCAATTCCACCATTGTTCGTTGGTTCCCGTCCACGCTTCATCTACGCCATCAGTTTGAGCATTAGCGGCGGGAAGATAAGAATTTTGATTGAAGACGTTAGAAGATTTCATTAAAACGTAATTTTTTGTTGGGCTTGACTAAATTCGCAAGTAAGAGGTATTGTATACTCTATTTGAGATAAACACAAGAGTAATAATCGATAAAAATAAATGGATTGGCTTAAATCAACTCACCCCCCTCGACTGGACAAGTGCGATCGCGAAACCTTATTCGACTACTTTGAGAATTCCTGGGAATTGGAAGAAATTCTCATGAAAAGTCTGATATGGGATGAGACATTCTATGTCAACCCTGACGCCTTAAGAAATCCTTTAATTTTCTACTTAGGACATTCCCCTGTCTTCTATATCAATAAATTGGTTCGGGTTGGATTACTCGATAAACGCATTAACCCTGACTACGAAATCCTATTTGAGATGGGAGTCGATCCGACAACCCCAGCCGAATTGAATCAAGCCATGGCAGATGTCCCTTGGCCTCAAGTGGAAGATGTATGGCGGTATCGAGAAAAAGCCAAAGCCGAAGTTACAGACCTGATCCACAATACACCACTGAACCTACCCATTAACCAAAATCATCCCCTCTGGGCGCTGATCATGGGAATGGAACACAACCGGATTCATTTTGAAACCTCCTCCATGCTGATCCGACAACTGCCCGTCGATAGGCTAGAACGTCCGGACTCTTGGCAATATGCCACATCTGATGGTAAGGTCTACGCCAATAAAATGATTCAGATTGCCGGTGGGGTAGCCCAACTGGGCAAACCCAAAGATGCTCCGACTTATGGCTGGGATAGCGAATATGGCAGTAAAACCGTGGAGGTGAAACCCTTTTTAGCCAGTCAGTATTTGATTACTAATGGGGAATTCCTGAAATTTGTGGCAGAGAATGGCTACGACAACCGGGAATTCTGGGATGAAGAATCCTGGAGTTGGAAGAGTGAATATAACATCAAACATCCTAAGTTCTGGATACCTAGTAATGGGAGCTACAAATATCGAGCCATGTTTGATGAAATTGACTTACCCATTGATTGGCCCGTAGAAGTCAATCACAATGAAGCCATGGCTTACTGTCGCTGGCAGGGTAAGGGAGTTCGCTTAATGAGTGAAGCCGAGTGGCATGTTGCGGCGGCTCACTGTGAGGATGAGCAGGAGTTTAATCTTCATGTTAAGTATGGTTCCCCGACGCCAGTGGGTAGCTTAGAAACAGCTAAAAGTCCTGCTGGGCTCTATGATATTCGGGGTAATGTTTGGGAGTGGCTGTGGGAGTGGCTGAGTGATGAGTTCAAACCTCTACCGGGATTCAAGCCCCATTTCCTTTATGAAGATTATTCGGCTCCCTTCTTTGATACTCAGCATCAGGTAATGCGAGGTGGGGCTTGGGCAAGTACAGGCACCTACGCCTCGGCTTCCTGTCGGAATTGGTTCCGCCGCAATTTTTATCAACACGCAGGGTTTCGGATTGCACAAAACTTAGAAGAGTAAAAATAGATAGTTTTTGTAAATTTTTCACCCTGACAATTGCGATTATTCCTCGACTAATTCGGTTCCATAAGTAATTGGCGCTAAATCAAACCAAGGTAAAAAATGAAAATAATTTTAAATTTATTTTTAGAGCTGGAATTTTACATAAAGATTACCATGAGTTGTGCATTATTACAACAGTTTTTCTATTGGGTATTAAGAGTCTGAGTGAATATATTATAGTCACCATTACAGATATTTTACCTATCTTTATATTTGGCTATGATATTACTCAACTCTTGGCTTGGACGGTTATCGGGAATGCTTACAACCTAGAAGGTCATAGTTCGTTGTCTATATTTTTCATTGCATCGGATTTTCACGATCTGCATCACACCAGTTTTAAGGGAAACTATGGTATTCATGGATTTTGGGACAGGGTATTTAATACTTTGAACCCTCCTACCAAAAAATCGGGAATTATATCTCCTGTCGCCTCTCTGGAGAAAATGGCGGTGAAGTTGTCTAGTCGTGGCACGTGGCAGTAAAGTTATGACTTGACTCCTGCCATTTTCCCTGCCCTAGAGTTCCCTGAGAAATGACAAATGACAAATGATAACCTATTGTATTTGTTGCAACTTGCCAGTCCCACTTTACCCGTCGGTGCCTATAGCTATTCAGAAGGATTAGAAATACTGGTGGAACGGGGGGTGATTGATAAACCAAAGCAATTAAAAGCCTGGATTGACCAAGAATTGAGCTATGGAGCAATTCGCTTAGAAGCGGCTATGATGGTAAGATCCTATCAGAGTATCCAGGCTGACGATTTAGAAGCGTTGTTGTATTGGAATGCTTGGGCGAGTGCGGCGAAGGAAACCTCGGAGTTGCGATCGCAAAGTTGGCAAATGGGGAATTCCCTGATCCGCTTACTCGTCGAGTTAGAACCGGAACTTCAGTCTGTAGCTAGGATCGTGGGAACACCCTGCAATTATGCGATCGCCTTTGGTATTGCAGCCGCTTACTGGCAAATTAACCTCATGGCTGCTTTATTGGGTTATTTCCACAGTTGGGCATCCAATCTAATTAATGCAGGTGTGAAATTGATTCCCTTGGGTCAAACTGTCGGTCAACAACTTTTACTGGAACTTACCCCTGTGCTATCGGTGGCTAGCCAAGACATTTTGGCGCTAGAAGATGATGAACAGTTAAACAGTTGCACTTGGGGATTCGCGCTCTCTAGCATGGCTCACGAAACCCAGTATACGCGATTATTTCGCAGTTAGCCTCATTCTGTATTGGTGTAAGTTGTCTATCGCATGGTTCTATGCTACCTTAAAAGTTTTTCAATTTTGAGGAAGCTATGACACAACGAACCCAGATCAATCTTCGCATAGACAACGAATTACTTCAGGCGCTACGCGAGAAATGTGCGGCGGAAGGCTGCACTCAGACTGAATTTATTACCAATGCCATCAAATCGGCATTAGGCATCCCCCTTACCCAAGCCAATTTTGTTGAGATCGATGAACGAATTGCTGCCCAAATTCAACCGATTCGAGAAGAGTTAGATCAGTTGAGGGCAGCATTGGGGGAATTCGCAGCCTGAGAGTGGACAATTCAACTCTCAGGCAACAGGTTCCACCACTATCCAAGTTGGAGGCAATTCGTGATCGCATTCTCGGTAACTTGAATATCGGTAGAAATGCACTCGCCTACAAAGCCGCCCAGAAAGTCCTCAATGAATTTATTGGCGAATTGTACAGAAAATAACCGATCACCAAAAGCGGCGGTGAGTTTACTACCTTCAATGGATGGCAGAGATTAGTCCCTTTGTTCATGGTTCATAGACTTTGCTTGAAATAACAATGATGAACCATGTAGCGGGCTTGGTGCTTCGCGAGTACCACGTCTGTTGTGTTTGTTGAAGGAGTAAGTGAAATCCCACGTCCTTTAAGCGTGGGATACACCCTTTTTATCCCATCTCACATTATAGCTTTCTTCTAGACTGGTTGCTATATTTTTAGCCAAAACCTGATAATCAAAAATACTTAATATCTAGGGAGAAAGATTAATTATCTGGGGGTAATTACGGATAAATTGGGTAATGCTTATCCCTATACCTAAGCTATTTGGCTTAGGTATGTTACCGCAAAATCAGGGTTATGCGATAGCTGAAATGCTTATTAGGAAACGATTAAAAGCTTGTCTTCCTACTAAAGAACTACAGGGATAAACTTACGCCATTATGCTGAGGTTATTGGCGGCAAGATCAGCCGAAAATAGGAAAACATAATGACTTGATCAAGAAAATGTGAACAGAGCTTTACAGAAAATTGATGATCACTTTACCGAATTACCCGTGAAATCCTCTACCATAAAGATAGAGTACGTCTAAATCAGTTGTGAAATAGCAACCATTATCGGGCAAGCTTTTCAGCCCCATCTGCTTTCACAAATGATTACTGGCGATAGTGAGTGTAAGCAACTCCCTCTAAACGTCTACATAGAATTATACTGGGTACAACCCAACCAGATACAGCAGTGCATCTCCACAACGCCGAAGTTAGAGGCTGACTCACGTCTGTCGGCGATAGCAAAAACTCCTCTAATCTGGGTGATTTACCAAATTTTGTAATACGAACAGCAAGCACTTAAGTGCGATGTTAACTAGACTGGTTCAGTTTTGTACACCTCTCTCCGAACAAGACTGTGCTTAATTGTCCCAGCTTATCATCTAAGGCTGACGGTATTACTACGACTGAGTACAGTCTGTTTCTATATCTTTCCCAACTCGGCTAATTGATTTCATCATAGCTAATCATTCCATGCCGTATTCCCAGGAGTTCAACTTAAAATTATGACTAATCAATTCCAGCGAGTAATTGGATACTCTCAACACTGGGCTGAATTTATTAGCACTGGCGGATTTCCCTTTACCCCTTGTCAAATTGTCAATACTGAAAATCTAGCAACCCAAGTTTTCTCCTGCGCCAGTGAGCAATTTACAGGTTGCTTAGATATTGAAGCCCCTCAACGCCAGCATTGGAGTTTATATTTTTGCCGGGGTTTAATTTGTGGCGGAAGTGGTGTACATCCACTTCGGAGTTGGTTGCGTCAGCTTTGTCGTTACTGTCCCCAACTGTTTAAAGATGGGACTATCAATAGTTCACATCAATTTGCTGGTGATAATTACGACGCCTTAGCGGAATTGGTAATGCAAGGAAAAATTAGAAGAGAGCAAATGACAGAAGTTGTCGAAGGCTATATTTTAGAAGTCTTCTTTGATCTGATTCAACAACTTGAACAGACATCTCTCTCAAACTTGCGACTCACTTATAGTCAAATTCCTCAAGAGCAGATGGATTCAGCTCTAGTCACTATAGAGGTTGATAAAACCTGGCGACAAGCCTTAAAACTTTGGCAAAGTTGGCAAGGTTCAGATTTAACAGATATTTCTCCCAACTTAGCGCCCAAGGTTTTACAACCTCAAGAATTACAACAACAGTTTTCTCTGATGCTTTATGATAACCTCAGTGGTTTAGGAGGTATTAATCAGACGTTTAAAGCCTTGCAACAAGAAACGTCTCAATTTTCATCTGATAACCTTCTGGCTTCAATGGATGGAAGTCAAACCTTACGAGATTTAGCCGTTAATTTGAACCGGAATCTCTTACTCCTGACTCAGCCAATTATCCCTTATATTCGTCAAGGTTTAATCGAATTGATTGAGGTTGAGGACGTGAGTTTCAGGGTCGCCTCACTGACAAATATGAACCAGGAACATCCATTACCAGAAACTCCAGCAACTCCAATAGAATCGAACCAGACGAGTCCTTTAATTGCCTGTATTGAGGATAGCTCAGTTGATCTGTTGCTGATGAATCATATTCTCACTCAAGCGGGTTATGGGTTTATCAATATCGAGGATCAGGAGAAAGCTTTATCGATATTGATAGAAAAGAAACCTGACCTAATTTTCTTGGATTTAGTGATGCCCATTGCTAATGGATATGAAATCTGCTCCCAAATTCGTCGGATTCCCTTTTTCAAATCTACTCCTGTGATTATTGTCACGGGTAAGGATGGGATTATTGACCGGACAAGGGCAAAAATTGTCGGGGCGTCAGATTTTGTCACCAAGCCCATCAATAAAGAGAAAATTATACAAGCTTTACAAACTCATCTACCCCAGCCGAAAGTTAACCAGTTCCAGAATAGATCAACCATTGGAGATTGGTATACTAAACAACCGATTCAATACTCTCTGATGTAAGAGAGAATTCAAAAAAAACACATCTAAGTAGAGTCTGCTGCAGGGAGTCTTGTGGAGGGGTAGGAACCATGTAGAGACGCGCCATGGCGCGTCTGGAACCATGTAGAGACGCGCCATGGCGCGTCTGGGAGCAGGGGAAGCAATGATACATTTTCCCTGATAAATGAGTTCGCTCATCTATTTATTTTTAACTGAAATATTGCTTGGGAGCATGTCAGTTTCGCATAAAACGTTCAAGTAGGTTGGGTTTTTGCGTAAGCGTTACCCAACAGGCTAATCTGGAGTTGGGTTTCGTTCCTCAACCCAACCTACAAAGATGACATGATCCCTATTGCTTAAAATAAAGCTAAAAAATAATTGGCAAAATAAAAATATTTTTAGTATGTTATTTATTTTATTAAAGTAAATAACAGTATTTTAAAAGGCTAATTTTTGTCAAATATATTGACACAGTGGCATTTATATAAGTTAGAATTGAGTCAGTTGTATAAATAAATATATCAAAATGTGTTTAATAAACAGGCAAAATGCTGTGTTATTTAGTTTTGGAAAACTAAAAATATACAGCTAAAATCTAATCTTTTTTATATCCCAGTCATTTAATATATCATCTCACTGAAGGATACAAATAAAAATTCAAAATGCTTGCCCCTTTATCTGTTCGATCAACTCACTGGCCTACAACCAAACATGATGTTATCTTTAACACAGAAGAACTGCTAAGACGAATTCAAAATTGTGCGAGTCAACAATTTACAGGTCAGTTAGATTTCAACATAACCCATCCTCAACAGCAGCAGTGGAAGCTATTCTTTAGCGTCGGGAGTTTGATTGGTTGTGACAGTGAAGTACATCCTGTGCGTCGTTGGTATCGTCAATTGTCATTGCACTGTCCTTCACTGGCTGTTAATTCTGTGATTCAAGAAGGAGAACCGATTCAATATCCAGATTATGAGTCATTATCCAAACAAGTGAAACAAGGACAAGTACCCCTGGGACAAATGGCGGCAATTGTTGAAGGTCATACTAGCGAAGTTCTTTTTGATATTATCCAAGCAGGCGAACAACAAAACTATCATTCTGGCTTGTATCTAAGCTACCGAGTGATTCCTCAAGATTCCATCGATTTAGGGTGGGTTGTGGTACGGGCAGAGCGCGTTTGGCAGCAAGTTTTTCAGGATTGGCAAGCTTGGCAACAAGCTGGTTTAGCTGAAATTTCACCGAATCTAGCCCCCAAAATTTTGCAGGCGGAACAGTTACGCCTGCAAACATCACCCTCTGCTTATCGCAACCTGACAACTCTTGCCGATGGGACACAAACGCTTCGGGATTTAGCAGTCAAGTTAAAACAAAATATTCTGCCATTAACTCACTCAATTGCTCCCTATATTCGTAAAGATTTAATTGGTTTAATTGAAGTTAATGACTTAAAAGTTTCTATTTTAAACCCTAAGCTTGTCGAACCCAAATCTCAGCAAAATGGCAGAATAAGTTCACAAAAGTCTTCGGCAACTTCATCCTCCTCCAAATCAGACGGCGCGGTAATTGCTTATATCGATGATAGTAGAATTGATAGTCAAATGATGGGTTATATTTTAGAGGAGGCGGGTTATAGGTTTGTCTCAATTCAGGATTCCGTGCAAGCCCTAGTCGTACTTCTCGAAAATAAACCTGATCTCATATTCCTGGATTTGGTAATGCCTGTAGCCAATGGTTATGAAATTTGTTCACAAATTCGCCGTGTTTCGGTTTTTCAGGATATTCCTGTGATTATTCTGACGGGAAATGACGGCATTGTAGACCGGGTGCGTGCCAAGATGGTCGGGGCTTCTGGTTTTTTGCCGAAGCCGATTACTCAACAAAAGGTCTTAAGTACTTTGCAGAGGTATTTGCCGACAAAATCCTTATATATGAGTAATTAAATTTCTGCTCAGGATTGACCTTTTGACCACAAACACAAACAAGCTGTATAAAGTTTGGATCGCAAAAATTGGATTAACTATGACAACTATTCTTTTAGTGGAAGATAGTGTAACAGAAACTCAGGTGCTGACTCGTTATTTAAGACAAGCTGGTCTCAACGTGGTTAGTGTGACGAGTGGAGAAGAGGCTCATATAAAACTCCAATCTCAAAAACCTGATTTGGTAATTCTCGATGTGATTTTACCCGGTCAAAGTGGCTTTGAACTTTGCCGCGAGATTAAAACCAACATCGATACCAAGAAAATTCCTGTAGTAATTTGTTCAACAAAAGGAACTGACGCTGACAAATTATGGGGTTCGATGTTGGGTGCTGATGCCTATATTTCTAAACCAGTCGATCAACAGGAATTAATGAAAACCATTAATAAATTCACACTAGTTTAGATGTTTCCTGTTCCCTGTTACCTAAAAAATGACAAATTACCTCGACTCAATTCTATTAACAACGAGTCTTGAACCACTCAACCTTAAACCTTTCCCCCCCCAAAAGCAGCAGCGGTTACTCCGCTTTCCCTTGGGTCACCAAGATAGTGGGTTATTGCCTTTGGAACAGATTGGGGAAGTGCTACGAGTGAACGCAACGGAGATTCTACCTGTTCCAGAAATGCCCCATTGTGTTTTAGGTATCTGTAACTGGCGTGGCGATATGCTTTGGCTAGTTGATCTGAACTATTTGATGGGCTATTTACCTTTAGAAAAACAAGGACAATTATCTGCGGCTTTGGTGGTTTTAGTGGTTCAGGTTAATGATCAATCTGTAGGACTTGTTGTTGCACAAGTTAATGACATTGAATATCACAATTTACAACATTTACAACCTGCAGTTCCCGGTTTATTTCCACCCAAACTGTTGCCGTTTATTCTGGGTTCACTCCCTGAAGAGCAGGGAATTGTGCTGAATATTCACGCCATTAGCCACTATCCCCTTTGGCAAATGCATCGTGAGTGAAAAATGAGGGAGAGATGGGACAGAGAGCATGTCAGGGACAGCACAAAACGCTCAAGTAGGTTGGGTAGAGCGATAGCGTTACCCAACAGGCTCTTGATGGCGTTGGGTTTCGTTCCTCAACCCAACCTACTCTCGTTGACATGCTCCCGGTGGGACAGAGGTGTTTAAGACGTAGTCTGTGAACAGTCAAGGCGGGTTTGGCGCAAACGTTACCATCAATGGCTAAAGAAAATCCCTAAACCCGCCCCCATAAACCATTCCAGACTAGCGAGGCGAAGGGTCAAAACTCAAAACTTTCCCGATCGCGAATCGTGGACTTATTAGGACTAGACAAAGCGAATTATGCAAGAACTCGAACAATCCAAGCAAGTACTCAACCCTGATGCACAGAAGGATTCCGCTCATAAAATCAGTAATGGCGATCGCGTGACTGGTGAGTCCCACCCTAACTCTGATATCAATATCGAAACCTATTTTCAACAACAACGACAGTGGTTGTTATCAGTGGCTAAACGGATGCGTCGCGCTTCCACAATTGAAACCGTTGATACGCTGCTAGAAACCACTGTGGCAGAGGTGCGGGAGCATTTCCAAGTGGATCGCGTCCTAATTTATCGCTTCCAGACTGATACCGAGGGCGTTGTCCGCGCTGAATCAATGGTTGCGGGGTATACTCCCTGTTTGGGTGAATCCTTACCGGCGTTAACTTTTGGGGCAAACAATCAAATAGAGTATCAACAGCAAGAAGTTGTCACACTCAATCATCTTTACCAAGGCGTAACCAGTCCCTACCAACTGCAACTGCTGAAACGGTTTCAAATTAAAGCCTGTTTAAGTTTGCCGATTCTGTTGAGTAAACAAGCCTGGGGGTTACTGATTGTTCAACAATGTTCCGCAACCCGCACCTTCCAAGACTCAGAAATTAACCTGCTGTATCAGGTGACAACGGAACTGGCTTTGAACCTGCAACCGGGGGAACTGTTTAGCCAACTCCGTACCCAGAACCAAAATACCAAAGTTGTGGGTCAAGTCGCGGCGAAAATCCTGAAGAACATTTTGCGATCGCTCAATGTTCCCCAAGTCTTTAGCAGCGCCACGCGGGAAATCCGTCAGCAACTCAACTGCGATCGCGTGGCGGTGTATCGGTTTAATCAAGATTGGAGTGGCGAGTTCATTGCTGAATCCGTCGCACCTGGCTGGGTTCCCTTAGTCGAGCCCGATATCAAAAAAGTCTGGGCGGATACCTATCTCCAGGAAACCCAAGGCGGGCGTTATCGCCAAGAAGAAACCAATGGAGTGAATAACATTTACGCCGCCGGTTTGAGTGATTGTCACATTGAGCTGTTAGAACAATTTGAAGCAAAAGCTTATGCGATCGCGCCCATTTTTGAGGGAGACAAACTCTGGGGTTTACTCGCCGCCTTCCAAAACTCAGCTCCTCGTCAATGGGACGCCTCAGAGCTTAATATACTTGCCTTAGTCGGGCGTCAGTTTGGCGTAGCGCTCCAGCAAGCCGAATACCTGGACAGTTTGCAAGCGCGAACCGGACAACTGGCAAAAGTGGCGGAACGGGAACGCACCATCGCCCGTGTGATCGAGAAAATTCGTCAAACCACCGACTTGGAGACGATTTTCAACACCACAACCAAAGAAGTGCGTAAACTGCTCAACGTTGAGCGTGTCACCATCTATAAATTCCGCGACGATTATTTCGGTGATTTCATCAGTGAATCCGAAGCGGGGGGATTTCCAAAACTCGTGGGGAGTGGTTGGGAAGATCCCTATCTCAACGAACACCAAGGCGGACGTTTTCGCGATAATGAACCCTTGGTTGTGGATGATATTTACACCGCCAATCTCACCGATTGTCATATCGAGGCTTTAGAATACTTTGAGGTTAAATCCTGCGCCGTCGTCTCTATCTTCCAAGGACAAAAGCTGTGGGGATTACTCAGTGCGTTTCAAAACACCAGTACACGCCACTGGGAAGACGGTGAAGTCCGACTGCTGACTCAAGTGGCGGCTCAACTGGGGGTGGCGCTACAACAGGCGGAGTATCTAGAGAAATTGCAAACCCAATCCCAGCAACTGGTTAAAACCGCAGACTTGGAACGAGTTACGGCTCAAATTATCACCAAAATTAGCCAATCTCAAGAGATCGATCAGATTTTCCAGACAGCTTGTAGCGAAGTGCAAACCTTTTTGGGCGCTGATCGCGTGGGCGTCTTTCGCTTTGATCCCGAATCTGGGTTTAATCGGGGAGAAATGGTGTCTGAGCGGGTGGTGGCAGGTTTACAATCAGCCTTGTCGATGAAAATAGACGATCACTGTTTTGGTGACAAACATGCGGAAAATTATCGTAAGGGACGGGTTTGGGCGGTTACGGATATTTATAACGCCAATTTAGCCCCCTGTTATATTGATACCCTCTCCAAGTTCCAGGTGCGAGGGAATTTGGTCGCACCCGTCATGCAAGGGATGGAATTGTGGGGATTGCTCTGTATTCACCAGTGCAGTGGTCCACGGAAGTGGAAACAACAAGAGGTCGAGTTTGTCAAGCAGGTGGCTTATCAATTGTCCATCGCCCTAAAACAATCCCAGTACCTGCACCAATTACAAGCGCAATCGACTCAGCTAGCGACGATTGCCCAAACCCAGGAAACGGTATCAACCGTCCTCACTAAGTTGAGCTATGGCGAGGATGTACCCAGCATCTACAATATAGCCACTCGTGAACTACGGAAACTACTCAAGTGCGATCGCACCGCAGTCTATCAATTTGAGCCGGATTGGAGTGGTGTGTTTGTCGCCGAGTCAGTGGCGACAGGTTGGACGCCTTTAGTCGGTCCCGATATCCGCACCGTTTGGGAAGACACCTATTTAAAGGAAACCCAGGGGGGGCGGTATCGCCATCGGGAAAGCTTCGCCGTGGATGATATCCATACCATCGGTCACTCCGATTGTCACGTTGAAATCTTAGAGCAATTTGAGGTCAAAGCTTACGCCCTCGCCCCGATTTTCGTCGCCGATGAGTTATGGGGAATCCTCTGTGCTTATCAAAATACCGGATCTCGCCACTGGACGAGTACGGAAATTACCGCGTTAACCCAACTCGGTCAAGGGGTGGGAACGGCATTACAACGACTCTACTACCTAGAGCAGGTGCAACAGCAGTCGGATCAATTCGCCCAATTAGCGCAGCGGGAAAGTAATTTTATCAACCTGCTGTATAAAACCGGACAACGAATTGCCGAGCGCTTACAAAAAGGAACCTTAAACCCAGAGGTTCTGTTGCAGGCGACGAGTCAGGAATTGCGACTCCTGCTAAATGCGGATCGGGTGGCGGTTTATCGCTTTAACTCTGATTGGAGTGGGCAATTTGTGATTGAAGATGTGGGCGGCTCATACATCAAGGTTGTGGGTACGGAATTGGCGCGGGTGAGTGATCCGGTGTTACAGGAAACCCGGGGGGGTTCCTATCGCCAAAATCAGTCCCGTGCGGTGAATGACATCAGCCAAGCCACTGAATTGACGTTTAACCGTGAAGTGTTGCAACTGTGGGGAGTGCAAGCTTACATGATCGCGCCTCTATTCCAAGGGGAACAACTGTGGGGATTGCTGGGGGTTTATCAAAACAGTGAACCGCGAACCTGGGAAGAGGGAGAGATTAAACTCTTAGCCCAAATGTCAATCCAGTTAGGGATTGCTCTGCAGCAAGCTCAATCCTTGGAGCAAGTTAAGGAACAGTCTGAGCAACTAATGGCGGCGGCGCAACGGGAGAAAGCGGCGAAGGAAGAATTGCAACAGGGGGTGATTCAATTGCTAATGGCGGTACGTCCGGCTTTACAGGGGGATCTCACCGTGCGAGCGCCGATTACTGAAGATGAGGTGGGAACGGTGGCGGATGCTTATAATAATACCCTGCAAAGTCTCCGGGGGATTGTGAAACAGGTGCAGCAATCCTCTCGCCAAGTGGCACAAACTTCTCAAGCCAGCGAAGCCGCGATCGCGGGATTGGCGCAACAAGCGCAACGCCAGTTCCAGGCGCTCGAACAAACTCTAGAACAGATTCAGATGATGGTGAATACCACTGAAGCGGTGGGTGCTAGCGCTCGCCAGGTGAACGAAGCGGTGCAACGCGCTAACGAAACGGTTCAGGCGGGGGATGAGGCGATGAACCGCACGGTGGATGGGATTATGGATATCCGAGAAACCGTGGCGGAAACTAGTAAGCGGCTGAAGCGTTTGAGTGAATCGACGCAAAAGGTGTCGCGAGTGGTGAATTTGATTAGTAATTTTACCACTCAAACTCAACTGCTGGCGTTGAATGCATCGATTGAAGCCACACGCGCCGGTGAGTATGGACGAGGTTTTGTGGTGGTTGCGGATGAAGTGCGTTCTCTAGCGCGTCAATCAGCGGAAGCGACGACGGAGATTGCCCAATTGGTGCAGGAGATCCAGATGGGTACAGCAGAAGTCTCCACAGTCATGGAAACTGGGATTCAGCAGGTGGCAATTGGCACAAACCAAGTCAATGAAGCCCGCGAGTATTTGTATGCGATCGTGGAAGCCACGAGTCAGATTAGTCAGGTGGTTGCTGGAATTACCCAGGCGACTCAAATTCAAAATCAAGAGTTGCAGTCTGTCACGCGAACCATGACTCAGGTGGCGACGATTGCTAATCAAACGGCGGAAAATTCTCTGGAGATGTCTACATCGTTCCAAGAATTGTTGGCAATGGCGCAAAATCTGCAAATGAGTGCCGATCAGTTCAAGGTTGAATAGTCATTTGCCATTCGTCATTTGTCCTTTGTTATTGACGCTGTAGGGGCGGGTTTCACTACTATCGTTTTTTACCTCACCTGGGTGTGACTAAACCCGCCCCTAAACCCAACCATTTAGTCAGGGCGGGTTTTGTCCCAACGTTATCAGCAATAGCGAAAAGGAAGTCCCTAAACCCGCCCCTACGCATTCAAAATTCAACCATTTAGTCAGGGCGGGTTTTGTCCCAACGTTATCAGCAATAGCGAAA
>NZ_JAVJZI010000186.1:0-2568 GCF_040223135.1 Coleofasciculus sp. G3-WIS-01 | reverse complement strand
CAATACTAATCCACCATTTTAGGTGTGCCACGCTAGTAGTGGACTGACACAGCTAAAATTGTGGAATAAATTTGACGGTGAAATTGGGCGCACAACCTGCGCCCCTACAATACTAATCCACCATTTTAGGTGTGCCACGCCGCCATCGTGGGTTAGGCGGGAATTCAACTGTGACAAACACCCCTTAACTGAACAATCCGCCGTAACCCACCAAACCCTTAACCCTCTTCCTCGACAATTGTAGAGACGCGCCATGGCGCGTCTCTTCTACATCGTTATACAGATTTTTGTGAGCGATCGCATCAAGTAGCCTCCCATTTTCGTAACCTGTAATCCTGGCATTTTACCCATTTCCCTCTTATCACTTGTAAAATTCCAGGGAGCAAGTGTAATGAGAATTGTAAAGAAAGATGTGGCTAATGGACAGCTCGTTATTTAAGCATCTACCATTGTTCTAATCTTCTTACTTGAGCAACCGCGTGCTTGTCGTCCGTGTGTCGAAGGTCGATCAAGGTTAGCTGGAAAATTTTAGGTTGAATCAGACCTGGAAATCGTCCGGATAGGTTGCCGTTGTTATTGAAGGATAAAGCTTATTGTCCCCAGAATAGATTAATATGAAGAAAATCTTTTCCCGTCGCAGCTTAGCTCGCCAGGTTCGTGAAGAAGCGGCTGAAATTGCATTTTTGCGCCCCCATCCTGACCATTTAAATAATGCTGAGGAGTCAGCTTATCGGAATGGTAATAACGAACTCAGTTATATTGCTAATTATTCAAAAGGTTTACCCCATAATGATTTGGGGGAAGTAGACCCCAAAGCTTACCGAATTTTACTCAAAGCTTTGTGTAGTGGAAAACCTGACGATTTTGAGGCAATACCACGGGGCTGTACTCGCCGCAAATTAGAGTTATCTGAATCGAGTTCTGAGAAAGATAAAAAGAAACCCCGTGGTTGTCGTCGATTTATCAATCCGCAAGCCGGGTTAGCCTTTGATTTAGAAGGACCCGACGCTCAGTCAGTCACGATTCGCCCTGCTCCCCGTATCGATGGGGCAGAAAATGCTTGTGAAGCCATAGAACTTTACTGGATGGCGCTGTTACGAGATGTGAATTTTACCGACTTTCGCGATAACTGCGACATTGAAAAAGCCGCCGCAGAACTATCAAACTGCTCAGATTTCCGGGGACCGAAAGAAGATGGTAAGGTGACACCGGATGTGATTTTCCGAGGGTCTACGCCAGGAGATGTGGTTGGTCCTTTTATCTCGCAATTTCTGCTCAAAGATATCCAATATGGCACCCAGACAATTAGCCAACGCCAACGGACGGTTGTTCCCAATAGCGACTTTATGACCGATTATAAAATGTGGTTGGCGGTGCAAAATGGCTTTGATTTCAGTGGTCAGGATAAATTTGACCAAGTGCCACGCTATATCCGGAATATGCGGGATTTAGGCAATTATGTGCATTTTGATGCGCTCTATCAAGCCTATTTGAATGCTTGTTTGATTTTGTTGGATATGAAGGCACCATTTGATCGGGGGAATCCATATCTTTCGTCAGAGAATCAGGATGGATTTGGGACTTATGGTGGACCGCACATCCTCAGTTTAGTCACAGAAGTGGCGACGCGAGCCTTAAAAGCGGTTTGGTATCAAAAATGGTTTGTACATCGGCGGCTGCGCCCTGAAGCCTTTGGTGGACTGATTCACAATCTTATGACGGGACAGGCGGAGTATCCGATTCATCCAGAGATTCTCAATTCTCAGGCACTCAAAGAGATATTTGATCAGAATGGTAATTATCTGCTACCGCAAGTGTTTCCGGAAGGATCACCGACTCATCCTGCTTATGGTGCAGGACATGCGACAGTAGCGGGGGCTTGTGTAACGATATTGAAGGCGTGGTTTGATGAGTCCTATCAGATTCCCAACCCAGTGGTGCCGAATGAGGATGGGACTGA
This sequence comes from Coleofasciculus sp. G3-WIS-01, assembly GCF_040223135.1. Lineage (NCBI taxonomy): Bacteria > Bacillati > Cyanobacteriota > Cyanophyceae > Coleofasciculales > Coleofasciculaceae > Coleofasciculus > Coleofasciculus sp. G3-WIS-01. The sequence goes on along the minus strand of NZ_JAVJZI010000186.1, from coordinate 608 downwards.
ATTGGTTTGTTACATGCCTTATAGTGGACCTGGTACAGAGGTTCTCACCGTAGGCGGGGAATTGAATAAGGTAGCGGCAAATATTTCCATTGGTCGCAATATGGCAGGTGTACACTGGCGCACAGACTACACAGAATCGATAAAATTAGGAGAAGCGATCGCGATCGGGATTTTGCAGGAGCAAAAGCTGACCTATAACGAGGATGGCTGTTTCTCACTGACCAAGTTTGATGGTACAGCGATTACCATCTAATTTTGAATAGCAGCATCAGAATTTAGTAGAGACGTTGCATGCAACGTCTCTTGTCCCCAGTTATTTGCCCACTGCTCTAGTTGTTATAGTTGACCGCCACCGGGATTGCGAGGGGCTACGGCTTCAACCTTCCCGAAGTGGAGGTAAGCGGTAGGGGGAGAGCAGGAAATACGAGGACTCAATGTCCTTTCGTATTTCCAATTATTTCCCGCTAGGTGGGTGGTATAATGATAGTCATGAAACAAGTTCTCACGATAGTTGTAAAGCTTCAACCCTCTCCTGAACAAGTTGCCAAATTAGAGGCAACCCTTCAGGCGTTTGCGGATGCTTGCAACTATGTGAACACACACACAGA